>CAJJNI010000001.1 GCA_905193085.1 uncultured Lachnospiraceae bacterium
ACCCACCTATGAGCAAGCTCATGTGGGTTTAGACCTTTTGACCCTGGCATCATAATAAGTAACATCCTGATTAAATATATCACAACAGTCAGGCAGATACAATTCATTTTTTTACGGAAATATACATATATTAAAAAAAATGTTACAACAATAAGGTAAGTGATTTTGTGAAAATTTTAAAGGGACTGTTTAAGATTATAATTCGTCTTGGATTTGGAACTTTTGGTATATACATATTAAACACAATTCTTTCATTGACGGGTTTTTCTGTAAGTGTGGGAATTAATTTATACACAATCGGACTTCTTGCAGTTATGGGTCTTCCTGCTCTTATTATCTGTTATGGAATGCTATCAATATGACGAATAATGTGTTAAAAAAGTGCACAAAATTTCAGTGCCGAATTTGTTACATTTTAACAATGCATATACCGAGTGATTCTACATAATATCAAAAAATCAATACAAAGTAAAAATGCAAATTTGTATGCAATGTCAAAAATAAAAAATTTGATTTAAAACGCTTTACAAAATCTGACAATTTTTTTATAATGCAGTCACATGAAAGATATCTTGATTGAACAAACAGATGAGGAGGGGTAATTTTAGAAAGTTGTAAAATTGTATTTTTAATTATTATTTTAGTAAGCAGTATAATAGTTGATTTAAAGACTGACAGGATAAGCAACAGAATTATTATTTCAGGTCTGGCAGTTGCATTGGCAGATTTATTTATTCATTTTAGTTTATCGAAATTTATTTATGTGGGGTTTGGTTTATGTATTCCGGTTATATGTTTACTTCCTTTATTTTATTTTCATATGCTGGGGGCAGGAGATATTAAGCTGTTAGCAGTAACAGGAGCTTTTCTTGGCTGGAAAAGTCTTGTTGTATGTTTTATGGGGGCGTTATTTGTTGGGGGAATAATTTCTGTGTACAAAATGTGCAGATATCATATTTTTCAAAAGCGTTTCGCTTATTTTTCTCATTATATGAAAATGTATTTAAAAACAGGCTGTGTTAAGCCATATTATGACAGTAGTCTGGAAGCTGGTGCAAAAGTTCATTTTTCTGTTGCTGTAACTATAGCTGTTGTGCTGTATTTGATTGTTGTAAAGTAAATGAAATGGGGTGGGATTATTTATTGAAAAAGAAAATTGGTATATTTGAGGAGGTTGCGTACTCATACCGTCTGATGCAGAGACTTAATCAAAAAGTGGATTCTTCTTTTGTAGTATACAGCTTTTCTGAGAAAGAGAGCATGGAAGATTTCCTCAATGAAAATTCATTGAGCGTACTTCTTGTAGGAGAAGACTATTATGATGGTTATCTGGAAGATTGCGATATAAGTAACATTATAATACTCAGCGAAGATAAAGAGCAGATTAAAGACAGACCATGTATATATAAATATCAGGCGGCAGGAAGTATTTTAAAAGAATTAAAGCTGAAATTAAATATGACAATAGGGTGTGGTATCGACAATGAGTCTGCTGTGAAAATAATAGGAGTATATTCTCCTGTTGGAATGTGTGTGAAAACAGGCCTTGCTGTAAATTTATCAAAGAAGTTAGGAGAAACTAACAATGTTCTTTATTTAAATTTGTCACCGTTTTGTGGCACAGAGCTTATTGAAATGTTAAGTGGAGAGAAAAAATCAGATGAATTTGCACAAAAGTGGTCGCTGTCAGATGTATTTTATTATGCGGAACAGGGGGGTGATTACGGGGAAATATTTGCAAAGTCAATTGCAGAGTGTGGTGGAGTTAAATTGTTTTTGCCGATGGAGTCTCCGGTAGATTTGCAGAGTGTTGAGCTGGAGAAATGGAATGACTTTTTCATGAGTTTAAACAGGGGTGATATAGCGCAGATGATAGTTGTTGATTTTGATGAGACAGTCAGCTGTTATCTCCAGTTATTTGAGCTGTGTGAAAAGATATATATGCCTGTGGCAAAACATTATTATGCTGAACAAAAAGTTAAGAATTTTGATGCATTTATAAAAAGGTGTATGACCGGGGAAGTTGGCAAAAAAATACACAGAATATTTATCGGGGAAGATATTCCTGATGACAGTTCTTTTGAAAACTATATAAAAAGTATTGTAAAGGGACTGATAAATGATGGATAGAAATACATTTGATAAATGTAGAAGAGAGTTAAGAAAAATTGTTCTGTCAAAAATAGATTGTTTTAATGATATAGAAGATGAGGAAGTGTATAAGTGGATAGATGAAGCGCTTATGGAGAAATGCAGAACCGTATATTTATCTATTTCTGACAGAAAACAATTGAGGCTTGAAATTTTCAATTCGTTAAGAAAGCTTGATGTACTTCAGGAAATAGTTGACTGTCCGGATATTACGGAGATTATGGTGAATGGAACGGAGCATATATTTATAGAAAAAGCGGGTCAGATATATGAATGGGACAGACATTTTGAAAGTCATGAAAAGCTATGGGATGTGATACAGCATATAGTATCAAAAACAAACCGTATTGTAAATGAATCATCTCCGATAGTTGATACAAGACTTGAAAATGGTTCGAGAGTAAATGTTGTACTGCCGCCAATAGCAATAAATGGTCCGATTGTCACCATAAGAAGATTTCCGGAAGAGGCAATTACAATGGAAGGATTGCTTAAGCTTAATTCAATTGATGAGCCTACAGCGTATTTTCTGGAAAAGCTTGTCAAAGCAAAATATAACATAATCATAAGTGGAGGAACCGGTTCGGGGAAGACAACTTTTTTGAATGTACTTTCAGAGTTTATTCCTAAAGATGAAAGAATAATAACAATAGAAGATGCTGCCGAACTTCAGATAAGAGGGATTGCAAATCTTGTAAGGCTCGAAACCCGTAACGCAAATTCAGAAGGAAAAAATGAAATTGGAATGAGGGAGCTTATAAAAAGTGCCTTGCGAATGCGCCCGGACAGAATAATTATTGGAGAAACAAGGGGAGCTGAGTGTGTGGAACTTCTTCAGGCAATGAATACAGGGCACGATGGGTCAATATCAACAGGGCATGCCAACAGTGCGTCTGATATGCTTGCCAGAATGGAGATGATGGTTCTTATGGGTATGGATATACCACTTGTAGCAGTTCAAAGACAGATTGCATCTGCTATAGATATTATAATTCATCTGGGAAGAATGAAAGATAAAAGCCGTAAAGTTCTGGAAGTTGTTGAGGTGGAGGGGTATAAGAATGGTGAATTTATGTTGAATCCTTTAGTAAAGTTTGTTAGTGAAGGGGAAAAGAATAATAAAATATATGGGAAATATGAGGTGTGCGGACAACTTAAAAATGACTTTAAGTTAAATTAAAAATGAAAAAAAGAGAAGTATTCAGGAAGGCTTATTGTTTGAGGGGGATAGTATGAAAAAAAGTGCTCTGAAATATGTTGATTATAATCATATTAAATTTACTTATATGCAGTTATTTATGGAATGTTTTAAGGGTATTTGTCTTATTGCAGTAATCAGTTATCTGTTTTACCGCTCGGTTATTGCATTTGTATTTTGTCTTCCGTTGCTTGTATTGTTTTTAAAATATCAGAAGACAAAATTTATAAATGAAAGAAAACAAAATCTTCAGATACAGTTTAAAGAAGGAATAACTGTTCTTTTATCAGGACTTGAAGCCGGGTATTCAATAGAAAATGCATTTGAAGATGCCTGCGGTGAATTAAGACAGATGTATGAAAAAGAGACAGATATAGAAAAAGAATTTCAGAATATATGCTGTGGTGTAAGGTTAAATGAACCGATTGAAGAAATGATAATGAATTTTGCATCAAGAAGTCATATAGATGATATTAAAAGTTTTGCACAGGTATTTATGATTGCAAAGAAAAGGGGTGGAGATATGCCTGCTGTTTTAAAATCATCTATAGGAACTATTCAGGAAAAGTTAGAGGTAAGGCAGGAAATAGATACGATATTATCAGGCAAAAAATTAGAACATAGTATTATGTCTGTTGTACCGGCGGCAATATTGTTTTATGTAAACCTTACATCACCGGAATTTACAGAAGTGTTATATTCCTGTATTGCCGGAAGAATTGTTATGACAATATGCCTTATAGTATATATTATTTCCATAATTGTTGGAAGAAAAATAGTTGATATTGAAATCTGATGGGAGGAGATTTTATTAAGAGCACAATTTTTGATAAGCTGGGAGAAAAAACATATTGTTTAATTAGAAAGTATAAATTATTCGACAGTTATTTCTTAAAAATGGGAGATAAACTTAAAGTGGTTCATGCTGAAAATACACATAAAGATTTGTTAAAGTCGTATATGGCACATAAATTTAAGCTTATATATGAATTTATGATTGTGGGAGTATTTCTTGTGATATTGGCATTTAATGTGTTTTATTCAGAGAAAGGTATTACCGAATTAGAGCGGCAGGATTTATGGGGGGAAGATGAGGAAAGACAATTACTTGCAAAGACGGAAGATGGCGAAAGTCTGGTAGATATTACAGTTTCACATAAACAGGTTTCAGAGGATACAATGCGTCTTATTATGGAAGAAAAAGCAGAACAGCTTGAATCGTATATTTTAGGTGAAAACAAATCAACAGACAGTATAAGTTCTGATTTAAATCTTATTACAAAGGTTCCTGACACAGATATCGATGTTTGCTGGGAGATTGAAGAAAATGATGTGCTTAACTCTGACGGAAGCGTGGTACAGGAAAATCTTAATCAAGACGGAGCTTTGGTAAAGCTTAAGGCGGTATTAAGCTTTAAAGAAATTACAACGGAAAATGAATTTTTTGTAAATGTAGTACAACCTGAGTGTAGTGATTTGGAAAAAGAACAGTTAAAGCTTGTTAATATTCTTAAAGAGGCAGATGAAAATACCGTATCAGAAGACCGTCTTGTGCTGCCCGGGAAAGTAGATAATAAAAACATAACATATACTGCTGTAGATAATAAAAATAATATTTGGATTATTCCTGTAATGATGTTAATCTGTATTCCATTATTATTTTTATCTGAAGATGAGAAACTTAATAAGCAGAAGAAAGTAAGAGAAAATCAGATGCTTGCAGATTATCCGGATATTGTTAATAAATTAATTTTGTATCTTGGTGCAGGACTTACAATACAGGGAGCTTTAGATTTAATATCCCGAAATTATCTTGCGCAGAAAAAACAAAATAAAACATACAAAAGGTATGCGTATGAAGAGGTGATGTATGTCTGCAGAAAAATTCAGGGTGGTGCAGGTGTTACAGAAGGGCTTGAAATTTTATCACAAAGATGTGCTGTAGCACCGTTTAGAAAGTTATGTATGATTCTTATGCAAAATATGAAAAAAGGTTCGGGTGAACTTATAGCACTGCTTCATCATGAAGCCGCAGGTGCTTTTGAAGTAAGAAAAAATTCTGCGAGAAAAATGGGAGAAGAAGCCGGAACAAAGCTGTTATTTCCAATGATTATGTCATTGGGAGTAGTAATTATAATTTTAATTGTTCCGGCATGGATGACATTTCAGGTATAGGTAAGGGGGATTATTTATGTTAAGGAATAATTTAATTTGTACAATGTATAACAGAAAAAGAAATATAATTAAGCTTTTATCTGATTTTATTAAGGAAGAAGATGGAATTGGAGTTGTTGAAATTATACTGATATTAGTAGTTTTGATAAGTCTTGTGTTGATTTTTAAAAGCAAAATAACAAACCTTGTGAATTCTATATTTACAAAAATTACTAATAATGCAAATCAGGTTTAGATAAGAGTCTGGAGGAGTTGATTTGAGGCGGGGAGAATTAACAGTTTTTTTTGCAATGGTATTTATACTGATAGTTGCATTGCTGTCTTCTCTTGTTGAAGTATCAAGGCGGCAGGGAGTGCGTATGCAGGTCGTGACTGCAACTGATGCGGCATGTGAGTCTGTGTTTGCAGAGTATGATACAAAAATGCTTGAAAAATTTAAAGTGTTTTTTTATGACGGTGCTTATGGGGCAAATGACAGTATTGAAAATAATATTTTAAGTAAGGTTGGCAGTGATATAAATATAATGCTTAATCCACAAGATGAAATGATGGGTTCATATACAGATTTATATAAAATATCTGTAAATGACAGTGAATTAAAATCGGTAGTGCTGGCAACAGATGATGAGGGAATGGTATTCAGGGAACAGGCAATTTTATCAGTAAAGGACAGATATGGAATTTCATATGCCGAAGATTTACTGTCAAAAACTGATATTCTTAAGAAAAACATAGAAGATGGAAATTCTTATAAAGAGGCGGAAGAGAGTAATAATGAGCAGATTAAATCTTTTGAGGAGCAAAAGACCCAGATAGACAAAGAGAATAAAGAGGCAGCGAAGCAGGCTGCGGCCAATGAAAATCCGGCTGCGGCAGTCGAAGTAAAAAAATCTCTTGGAATATTAGAACTTGTAAAGCCGGATAATTATACGGTGTCGCAGATGCAGATAGATACATCAGTTATGCCATCAAAAAGACAGTTGAATAAGGGGAGCGGTATGAAATCTTATTCAGAAGATGTATTATCTGATGTGCTGTTTAATGAATATTTATTTAATACATTCAGTTGTGCTGTCATGGGAGAAGCTGAACAGGAAAATAAACAGCAGAATACACAGACGAATTTACAGAGCAATATTTTAAATTATCAGTTGGAATATCTTCTTTCCGGAAAAGAAAATGATACAGATAATTTAAAAGCTGTAGCAGAGAAATTGCTTTTAATCAGAGAGGGGGCAAATTTTGCATATTTACTTACTGATGGAATTAAAACTGCGCAGGCGGAAACTCTGGCTGTGACATTAGTTGGATATACAGGACTTGTACCTCTGATTGAAGCAACTAAATATGCAATTCTTGCTTCATGGGCTTTTGCTGAAAGCTGTTATGATGTAAAAAGATTACTGTCGGGTAAAAAAGTTTCTGTCATAAAGAACAGTGCTAACTGGCAGCTTGAATTGTCTAATATATCAAACTTAACTTCGCAGGAATTAAAAGATGATAGTGATGGAATTACATATATGTCATATTTGAAGCTGTTGTTGTTACTTGAGCCGCAGAGAAATATTGCAAAAAGATGTATTGATATGGTTGAGATGCTTATGTGCGTTGAGGAATTTTATGAGGAATTTAAATTAGATGCAATGATATGTGAAATGAAATTAAAAATTAAATTTTATTCAGACAGTGTATTTTATATGTTTCCATTTATGCATAAATATATCTGGAATCCTACAAGTGTATATATTGCAGAGAGAAATTATTCATACAATATGTGGCGTTAGTTTTTATGGGAGGTGAATAAGGATGCCCTTTTTCGAAAATAAATCAAATTCTATTAATTTTTACTCTCTGTTTAATTATAGCAAAACTCCCCTTCGTATTTTTATACATTCTAAAAAAGTGCTGATACGAAAAAGGGTATCCTTATTTGCCTTGTGTAAAAAAGCGTCATTGACAGTTGAGGCAGCATTAATTTTTCCGTTTTTTGTATGTGCATGCATAATGATTCTATATTTTGGAGAGTTATTCAGGCTTGAGACAAGAATTACACAGGAGCTTTATAATTCTTCAAAAACATATGCACAGTATGCGGGGCTGCTTGCAAATGGAGATATGGAAGAGAGTCAGTTAATGAAAGCAGGTATTTCTGGTATTGGTATTTACCAGATATCGCAGTCATTTAAAAATAATCTGGGTGAAGAGTTTAATGACAAATTTCTTATGACTAAAGGAAACTTATCATATTCTTTTTTACATTCAAAGATTGATGAGGATTATGTTGATTTGGTGGTAACATATCGTGTTAAATTTAATATTCCGCTTTTATCATTTAAGGCAATTCCGATAGTTCAAAGATGCAGATTCAGTTCATGGAGTGGAAGACAGAGAATAAAGAAGTCAGGTGATGATGATACAATAGTCTATGTTACCTCAACCGGAACAGTTTATCATAGAAGCAGGGATTGTACATATATTAGATTGTCAATACAGAATGTAAAGTACAGTGATGTCGGTTCAAAGAGAAATGAAAGTGGAGCAAAATATTATCCATGTGAAAAATGTTTCAAAAAAACCACTTTGGGAGAGGTGGTTTACATAACGAATACAGGAACAAGATATCATAATAATATAAATTGCAGTGAGCTTAAAAGAACTGTACATGAAGTAAGATTATCTGATGTGAAAGATACAAAAAGACCATGTAACAAATGTGGAAATTCAGAATAAAGAGGGGGGATGAACAATATATAAGCATATTATTTTGATTAAATTTATAAGTCTTATGCTAATGCTTATACCTGAAATGATATTGGATATAAGAACGAAAAAAATATGGGTTCCATGGATTGTTATTTTTTTCATTGAGGCAGTAATACTTGCCATTATGCGTATTATTGGATGGGGAGAATTACTGTATGGAATTATACCGGGAATTTTGTTAGTTATAATAAGTATATTAACAAGAGGGGCAATTGGATTGGGGGACGGATATATAGTATGTGTAATAGGAAGTTTGTTTGGTCTGGAAAATACAGTGGCAGTGCTTGTTATTGCTATGCTGATATCTGCTTTTGCAGGAGGAATACTTATGTTAATAAGACATTGGAAAAGAAAAGATACAATTCCTTTTGTTCCATTTCTACTCATAGGGGTAATGCTACAACTTCTGAATTTGTAGATGATAAAAACAAAACATTTGCAGATGCATTTTATACGGTTGAAATGTCTCTTCTTATGCCTTTATTGATTGGCATTATTACAATGATGATGTATTTGGGGTTTTATGTTAATGACAGAATGGTTTTAGAAGAGGCTGCTAAAGAGACTGCGGTATACTGTGCTTCAAATTTCCCGGATGACATTGAAAATATAAACAAGATAGCGGGACAGAAATTTAATGACAATATTAGTAGAAGATTGTTTTCGGTAAATAACATAAGTTATACCGCTCAGGAAAATAATGACTGCATAAATGTAAAAGTAAAAGCAGATTTTATAATTCCTGTGTTTGCTCAATTGAGAAAAGAGTTGTTTGGTTCTGATATTAAAATAGAAGTTGAAGGACAGGGAGTTGTGACAAGGCCTGTCAGGACAATTTGGAAAACAAAAATAATAGAAAAAATTTTAGATAACTGAAAGGGGAGAGTAAGGTGAATGCCGAGTATGTAAGAAATCTGAATCATAATTATATTAAGGTAAAATCTGAAGATGATTTTTTTGAATATCAATTGCAGATGATTATGAGAAATGAGATAGAGGGTTTATTGAGCTGTAAGGTTGAGAGAAGTAATAATGAAGTATATTTTTTATATGAAATAAATTCAAAACTGCCATTTGTACAGGTGTTTGAGAGAAAGAAAATGAATATGGAGGCTTTTAGTGCACTTGTTTTATGTCTGAAAAATGCAGTTGAAAATGCAAGTGAATATTTACTTGATGTAAACAGTATAGTGCTTACTCCTGAATATATTTATATGAATCCGGAGACAAAGGAAGTAAGTCTGCTTTATGTTCCGGGAATGTGGAGTGATATAAAGGAAGAATTCAGGGAACTTACAAGGCAGCTGCTTGAATGGATAGATTATGATGACGATGCAGTTGTAAAGGCAGCATATCAGTTAAATAACAGTACGGTAGAGGAAAATTATTCATTTGAAGAAATTTTAAATAATATATTGTTTAAAGATGATGAGAAATCTGACAGTGAGACAGATAATAAATATGATGATGAAATAAATTATGAAAATACTGAAAAACAATATGAATATAGTAACAAACATAGCAAGTCGGAAAATTATATAAATCAACAAGACTCTGGACCTGATAATTATAATTTATATGAAGATGATATTGATGCCGAAGATGAACGCCGGCAATCTATATTGAAAAAGATAACGACGCCTGTTATACAGGCTGCGGGAAGTTTTTTAAAGAATCTTGAACTGTTTCATAAAGATAATGAAGAATATATTGACAATGAAGATGGTGAAGAAGAGTTTTATGAGCAGCCGGCTAAAAAAATTATTAGTTATTCTTCTTATACTCAGAATTACAGAAACTATGATATAGCGGCTGAAGAAGGAACATATGGAAATACGGTTCTTTTTAAAGAGAATAAGGACAGAGGGAAAATTATTGTTCCGATTAATGCTGATAAATATAATTCATTTGAGTTAAATATATTTCCTTTTATTATAGGTAAGCTTGTGGAGGCGGTAGATGGAGTTATAGAAGATGACTCTGTAAGCAGAATACATGCAAAAATAGAAAAGAGTGACGGACAATTTTATTTTGTAGATTTAAATTCTACAAACGGTTCGTTTGTTAATGGACAGAGTGCTCCACCAAACAGCAGAGTAAAACTCAATGTTGGAGACAGGATACAGTTTGGTCATGTAGAATATAAATTTGAAAATATATAAATATTAAAATAAAATTATTCCTTAATTATTTCAAAATTGTTATATTTGTTTATTTATAATTTGTAAAATGGTATAATAGGCTATTGGTTAAGGTAAGTTTGTTACAAGATGATTTTTCATAATAAATAGGAGGAATAATTATTGAGAAAAGAAAAAAATGTTAAGAACAGAGCAATGAGACGTAAAATGTTAAAAAAATCAGGAAAGAAACTTCTGGCTGCGGCACTTAGTGCAGCAATGTTGTCTATGGGAATTTATCCGGCGGGTTTCCCTGTTAATGTAAGTGCAGAAGAGGCGGTAGCACAGGTGGCAGATGCGGTTGCTTATAAGGCAAAGGTCGATATCAGTAAGCTTTCACCGATAAATGGTGTTATTACATATGATATTACAGAAGACGGAAATTACTACTTTGAGGGAAGTAATAACTTTAATGAATCCTACATACCTACAAGTATTATAGTTGCTCCGGGAGTTAAGGCAGGTATTTATTTTGATGGTGTTGATATTGAAAATTATGATGGTGAGATAGCAGGTTGTGGTGGTTCCATGTATATAGAGGGGACAACTCCTGTATATATATCAGAATATGCACAGGTTTCATTACATACACTCAATAAATCGACTATTAAGCTGGCAGACAATGCTTCAGCAATAGTTGTCAGCAAAAATGCATATTGTGAAATTAATGATGATTTAGAATTAGATGTTGAAACGGATTGTTATTCTACAGGCATAGATGTTGCCGGAACTTTTGAAATGAATGGAGGAATATTGTATATTGAGGGAGACGGTGGTTCTGTAGGTATAGGTGTTTGTGATATATATGCTACAGAGGATTATTCTGACAGTAACATTATTATAAATGATGGAACACTTGATATCTATACGGTGAATGCTCCGGCAATAGGAGTATATGCAGGTTATGAGAGTTCTGCTGATAAAAAATATAATTTTGGAAACATTGAGATACATGGTAGTCAGATAGTTGCAAATACGACAGGTGGAGTTTCAACGATTGGAGTACGTGATTATGATTACAGCAAAGTTTACAGTGAATGCAACGGTATAATTATAGATGGTGGAAATTTAACTTTAGAGCAAAACATTTGGCGTGGTGATGGAAATAAACCGGCTGTTTATCCGGGCAAAGAAGTTACAGATGGTGCAGTTGTAATAGCGGGTGGAAATATATATAATACTGTATCTGATTTGTATGATGAAAGTTTAAGTTCTGAAATAAAAATAAAAGACAGGTTTGGAGGTAATGATGTATCTCGTAAAGTCCTTACATTGTCTGAACAGACAGAGCGTGAAATAATAAATATTACTTCATGCGATGCAGATGGCAATTCATATTACTATGGAAATAATGATATGAAAACAGATAAGGAAGGAAAATTATATACATATCTTTCAGATGGAATGACAACTGTTCAGGTTGCATTGTCTGATAGAAGCATTATGGAAGGAACCGTTTCAGGAGATGCAGCAGAACTTTCCCTGATTGAAGATAAATCAAATGTTCCGGTATTTTCAAAATCACATTATAGTTTCAATTATAATGATGAATTGACAATTGATACACCAACAGTTGGCGCAGATTGTGATATTTCATATAGCTATGCGGAAAAGAAGACACCTGATGCGGCACCTCAGGATAATACACAGTGGACAAAATTATCATCGCTTTCAGATGTTAAATCATTAAAAACGGGTGCATATTGGCTTAAAGCTTCGTCTTCTGATGCTCAGGCAGGTGGTGTGACTTACAGGGCAGCGGATACAATTGTTTCAGTAAATGTGAAATCGTGTAATAATCATATGTGTGATAACTGGGTTGTTAATGAAGAAAATGATGCCGTAGAGACAGCAGTATGCTCCATATGTGGAGAGACTGTTTACAGAACACATGATTATTCAGATAAAACAGGAGTATGTAAGAACTGTAAATATAAATGCAGGCATACATCATTAAAGTATGAATATCAGACAGAAAAGTCGCATGAAATCGTATGTCGTGCATGTGGATATTCAGAATCCGTGGAACATAACTGGCAGGAGAATCTTGGCACAGTAAAAGAAGCGGGATATACTTTTGCGTATGATGAAGAGAGCTCTTCGTGGATTAGTGATACATCTTGTATTGATAGTTCTACTGCAAAGACAGTGTGGATATTTGATATGGAACAGGAAGGTACAGTGTCATTTGAGTGGGGTGTGTCCAGTGAAGAAAATTATGACTATTTGAATGTTTTTCTTGATGAAGATAGCGTTTATGAACAGAAAATAATAGATAAAAAATCTGGTAATGAGTCATCTGGATATATAACTGGTGAGGCTGTAACACCAGAATTAACTGCCGGGCAGCATATGCTGACAGCGTATTATGTTAAAGATAGTGGCACCAGAGAGGGTTTAGATAAAGCATATATTAAGTTTTCATCTGATTTTAAATATTCAGAGGTAAAAGGAAATACTAATACTTCAAATTCAGGATTTGAGTATGATGAAGAGAGACAAAGATGGACATGCAATGGTTACCAAGAAGATAATGATGGAAACAATAGTAAAAAAATCGGTTTAACTATAACCTGTGAAGAAGACTGTAAATTGCCATTTCATATCGGATTGCCTCAATGTGGTGAAGTTTATATGAGTTCAAATAGTTTAGAAAGGTCTTTGAATTCAAATGATGAAATGCTCTGGATTAATTTTAATAAGGGAAATAATAATTTATTCTTTGAATGGTATTGGGAACCGGAAGATGCGGAAGCGGCATCTAATGAAGCGTTTTATATAGAATACATTCCGGCAGCTTCACATATATGTGTTGATTGTGGATATTTAGACGACCATGAATATTCTTCAGAATGTGATGAGGACTGTAATATTTGCGGACAACTTCGCACACCTTCTGAAACACATAAGTACAGTTCAGATTGTGATACAGTCTGCAATGATTGTGGTTATCAGAGGAAAGTACAGGCAGAACATCAGTTCGGCGCAGACGGCAAGGCTGATAAATGCGATAATTGCGGTGTTTTGAATATTGCGGGTATGAAGTTTGATAATGATAAGCTCAGGCTTATATACAATGCCAAAGAACAGTGTCCGGAAATTGTATTAAAGGATTCAGAGGGAAATGTTATTTCTTCGGATAAATACAGTGTTGAAATTACATCTGAATCAGCAGTTTCAACAGAAGATGGTTATACATTTACAGTAAGCGGAAATGGTGTAGATGCTGTTGGAAGCCAGTCTGGAAAATGGAGTATAGAATATCTTTCTACAGATGCAGAAGCAATAGCCGAAGGCACAAAAAAGACTGACAGTGAATGGTTTAACTCAGATGTCAAAATTAAAGCACCAACAGGCTATTTAATTGCAAACAGCAATGGCGCTGATGCTGTCTGGACAGATTATCTTGAACAGGATAGACGTAGTGCAGCAATTGTTGTAAGTGAAGATGGAAGCACTTATATAACATATTATCTTAAAAATATTTCAACAGGCGGAATCACAGATGCAAAATCTGTTTTAATTAAGAAAGATTCATCTGTTACAACATTTGAAGTAAAAACTGCTACAGGAGAAGCAGCAGGTCTTGCGTCAGATGATGACAGTGTCAGAGTAACTTTCTTTGCAGAAGATTTACTCAGCGGTATTGATAATGTTAAGTATTCTCTTGATGGTAAAGACGAAGTGAGTGTTGTAAGTGGAGACAGTATACTTATTACAGCACCGGGAGTACATGTGTTGACTGCAACAGCAAGTGATAAGGCAGGAAATATTGCTTCAAGTCAGATACAATTTACAATTTCAGAGAAACCGGACGAGACACCAAACCCAGGTGAAACACCAAGCCCAGGCGAGACACCAAACCCAGGTGAAACAGAGAAACCAGGCGAAACACCAAACCCAGGTGAAACAGAGAAACCAGGCGAAACACCAAACCCAGGTGAAACAGAGAAACCAGGCGAAACACCAAACCCAGGTGAGACACCAAGCCCAAGTGAAACACCGAAGCCGAGTGAAACTCCAACTCCAAGTGAAACACCAACCCCAGCTACTCTGGCGGGAGATGTTGACTGTAATAATAAGGTTGATTTAAATGATGCCATAATCGTATTAAAACTTGCATTAGGTATACCTGTTGAAGTAACAGAACAGGGTAGGGTAAATGCAGATTATGACGAGAATGGAAAGATAAATCTCAGTGATGCTCAATATACGCTCAAAGCAGCTTTGGGAATTAAAGTTAATTTATCAAAGTAGTTTTAAAATTTAATATAATATTATATAAAGATGTCTGGGGCAAAAGTCCCCAATTATGATGCCTACGGATTGCTCCGCACTATGTGCTCCCGCACCTCTACCCAATATTCGCATATCGTGGGATTAACATCCCACTTTTATGCTCATATCGGGGCGGGTCACAAAGTCTTTCACCCACCTATGAGCAAGCTCATGTGGGTTTAGACCTTTTGACCCTGGCATCATATAAAATCTAAATGTATACACCAGCCTGTGTTTATATGGCTGGTGTATTTACTAATATGATGAAAGAGAGGTCAATGCCTATGGTGGATAGGAGTTATCCTGATAAAACATCAGTAAATATTTGTTTTACATGTAATCAGAAATATATTCCACATTGTGAGACTGCAATATATTCCTTGCTTTGTAATGCATCAGAAGAGCGGTATTATGATATACTTATCCTTCATAAAGATATTAACAGTCGTTGGCAGGACAGGGTGAAACAGCTTGAAATGCTTTTGCCTCATGCAACTATCCGTTTTGTTCATATTAAAGAACCATATCTTATAAAAAAATATAAGACGCCCGGGTATCTGTCAATTGAATCAACATACCGTCTGTTGTTGTTATCACCAGATTATGGTCAGTATGACAGAATGATATATATGGATAGTGATGTTATAGTAGAGGGGGATATTTCAGAACTCTTTGATTTGGATTTACAGTCAAATGCAATTGGAGCAATGGAATGTCTTGTAAGCCGGTATGATTCTTATTTAAAGCGTGCATTATTTGCAGATAATAAGCCATACAATATTGATGCCTATAAGAGAAATGTACTTAAATTAAGATTTCCAGATAAATATTTTCACAGTGGTGTGATTTTGTTTGATTTAAATAAAGCAAGACAGATTGCTGATGAGCAGCGGCTTATTGAAATACTCACAACCCATTATTATCAGGGTGGAGATAAGGAAACACTTAATATTGCTTTTAATGAGTCAGTATATTTAATAGAACCAAAATGGAATTATCTTAATGCATTAGAACTTCTGAAAAATAATAAAGATAAAAATGTATCAGATATGTACAGTGATATATCAGATGAGAAAGCAATAATACATTATGTTGGAGTGGCTAAACCGTGGGATACAGAAGTAGTTTTAGGAGAACATTACAATAAGTATCGAAAATTATGTGATGAATATATCCGGACTAAGAAAATTTAAAATTAACAGCTCCATCTACTACTATAAAATAATATATGGAGCTGTTGTAATATGTATTATTTAGTTGTCTGTTAATTATATAAATTTATAATCTGTTGTTTTTTAGAGTGCTGCAAGGGCGAGTAATTCTTCCCACTGTGCATCTACATCTGCCTGAATAATTTTGATTGCTTCTTCGTTTTTAAGAATATGTTTAAATCTTCCCTGGGCTTCAATCCAATCTGTTATCGGTCGTTTTTCTTTTGGCATGTATGTAATCTTGTATTTTCCATTTTCGATTTCATACAATGGCCAGAAGCATGTCTCAACAGCAATTTTACATAAATCCATCATCTTAGGTGTGTCATATCTCCAGCCACGAGGACAAGGAGAAAGTACATTTAAGAAGCAAGGACCTTCTGTGTAGATTGCTTTTTCAGATTTCTCATATAAATCCTTAAAGTTACCAAAAGGTGCTGACTGTGCAATATATGGAAGGTTGTGGGCTGCCATTACTTTAGTAAGCTCTTTTCTTCCCTGTTGTTTACCGTTTACAACTTTACCTGCCGGAGAAGTTGTTGTGTCAGCATATCTTGGTGTTGCAGAGGAACGCTGGATACCTGTATTCATGTAAGCTCCGTTATCGTAGCAGACATAAACCATGTCATGTCCTCTTTCCATTGCGCCTGATAATGACTGAAGACCGATATCATATGTACCGCCATCGCCACCAAAAGCTATGAATTTATATGTGTCAGTTATTTTACCTGTTTTCTTTAAGTTACGATAAGCTGCTTCAATTCCGGCAGCATTTGCACCTGCATTTTCGAATGCTGCATGATAGAAAGAATCTTCCCATGCTGTATATGGATATGTGAAAGTTGATACTTCAAGACAGCCTGTAGCAGATGTGATAACTGCTTTGTCTTCTTCTTTCAATGCTCTAAGTACCGTACGTACAACAACAGGAGCTGCACAGCCGGCACACATTCTATGACCACCTGTTAATCGTTCAGGTTTGTTTGATACTTCTTTTAAATTATATGCCATTTTTTGCTACCTCCTATTCTTCTGCTAATCCGAGATAACGGTAAACATTATCTGTTTTGCCAGCAGCAGCAATTTCAGCTAAATCATTGTATACAGATTCAAGGTCAGTTGTCTTAACATCACGACCCCCAAGACCATAAATGTAATTTACTGCAACCGGTCTCTTTTCCAAATCATAAAGAGCACTGCGTACTTCGAGGAATAAAGGTGCACCTGCATCATTTAAGCTGTGAGCTTTATCCATGACAGCAACAGCAGTTACATTTTTTAATGCCTCTGCAATTTCTTCTTTCGGAAATGGACGGAAAGCACGAATCTTTAAAAGACCTGCTTTGACACCTTTTTCTCTTAACTGGTCAACAACATATTTTGCTGTACCGGCAGAAGAACCAATGATAACCATAGCAATTTCGGCATCGTCTAACTTGTAACTTTCAAATAAATCATAATGTCTTCCTGTGAGTTTTTCATACTCGGCAGAGTATTTGAGAAGTGCAGCTTTTGCATTTTTCATTGCTTCAGCCTGAAGACGTTTAGTTTCAAAATGATATGTGTGGTGTGCAAATGGACCGTATGCAACAGGACTCTTTAAAAGAGCATGCTCCGGATTGTATTCGCCTACAAATTTCTTAACAACATCATCTTCCAGTAATTCAATGTTTTCTACAGAATGAGAAGTGATGAAACCATCATAACAGTTCATGAATGGAAGTTTAACAGATGGATCTTCGGCAACTTTAGTACCAATGATAAAGTTGTCATAAGCTTCCTGATTGTTTTCGCTGTATACCTGAATCCAGCCTGCGTCTCTAAGACCCATTGAATCAGAGTGGTCACAGTGGATATTAAGAGGTCCTGAAACGGTTCTGTTTACACAGCTCATAATAATTGGAAGTCTGCTTGAAGCAGCAATATAAAGCATTTCATACATGTACTGAAGACCGTTTGAAGATGTAGCTGTCATAACACGGGCTCCAGCGGCTGATGCAGCTACTGATGCAGACATTGCTGAATGTTCAGATTCAACAGGAATAAATTCTGTGTCAACTAATCCATCATTTACAAAACTTGCAAAATACTGTGGCACTTCTGTTGAAGGTGTAATCGGGAATGCTGCCACAACACCCGGATTAATCTGGCGCATTGCTATAGCAACGGCCTCATTTCCTGATAATTTATCGCGTTTACCCATTATTCTGCCTGACCTCCTTCTACATATTCAAGAGCACCGAATGGACATACATTACAACAAATTCCGCAGCCCTTACAGTGGTCATAGTCAATTCCTGCCATTTTGCCATCTTTTAAAATGATTGAAGAATCAGGACAGACAGGGAAACATAATCTACAGTCTTTACATTTCTCAGCATCAAATACAGGACGGTTTGCTCTCCAGCCGCCTGTTATGTAATATTTGGCATTACCGCCTGTTGGAATAATTCCGCCAGGAGTTGTCTGTTGCCACGGTGTTAATGGATCAACTATCCATTTTTCTTTATCTACTGCCATTAGCCCTTAACCTCCTTTAAGGCAAGTTTAACAGCTTCCATATTAGGAGCGATTACTGCCGGTTTTGTCTTGAATTTGTGGTTGAAAGATTTTTCCATTGAAGTAATGAAAACATCTTCGTCCATTATATTTGCAACTTTTACAACTGCAGCAAGCATAGGAGTATTTGGGAAATATCTTCCTAATGTTTTCATGGAAATATCTCTTGCATCAATTGTATAGATTTTTCCTTTGTAATGTGAGAGTTTTTCTTTGAAAGCCTCAGGACTTTTATCAGAATTGATAATAATGGCACCTGTATCTTTAGCACCTGCGGCTACATCAACAACATCAATTAATGTTTCGTCAACTATAACGACGAAATCCGGGTCATAAATGTTGGAATGAACAGTGATTGGTGTGTCACTGATACGGTTGTATGCGGTAATTGGCGCACCCATACGCTCAGGACCATATTCAGGGAATCCCTGAACATATTTTCCAGTGTCAAATGCAGCTTCAGCTAATAATAAAGAAGCAGTTTTGGCACCCTGACCTCCGCGGCCATGCCAGCGGATTTCTAACATGTTACTCATCGGTTTTGTCCTCCTTTATTGATAAAAATTACCATATTACATTTAATTTTAGCATTGTTGAAAAAAATCGTCAATAGTGGAAATGTTTTATGCTTGCTTCAAGGTCGTTAGCAATATTTTTTAATCCTTTCGTACTATCTGTTACCTGAGTGAAGTTATCAGTTACAGTTGAGGCTGTTGCGCATACTTCTTCTGTGGTTGCAACATTATCACTCGCAATGTTGAGCAGCTTTTCTACTGTCTGTACGATTTCATTGCGTGAGGAATCAAGATATCGGATGCTGTTTTCAATTGAATTCATGCTTTGCATTGACTGGTTTAGTTTTTCAACAACTTCCGCGGTCATGTCCTGTGTCTGTTTCATATTAAGTGTCTGTGACTGCATTGTCTGGGTTACTTTAGATATTGTTTTGACTGAGGCATCGGAATCCTGTGTAAGCTGAAGTATAATGCCATTTATTCTTTCACTTGAATCGCTTGACTGTGCGGCAAGTTTTTGAATCTGTTCAGCAACTACTGCGAAACCTTTGCCGCTTTCTCCGGCGCGTGCTGCTTCGATGCTTGCATTAAGGCTTAGAAGGCTTGTTTCATCAGCAATTGATGAAATGATTTCAGTTACTGCTTTGATTTTTTGAACAGAGTCATTAGTTTTAAGAGTCTGATGTGATATTTCATTAATCAATGTTTGAACATCATTATTAGATTTAAGAAGCTTTTCTATAGTCTCAACTGTAAGCTTTTCAGAGTCATGCATTGCAGTTGTATTTTGTTTCATTTCCTGCATTTCTAATGTTGTCTGCTGAATTTTGTTTCCCATTTCCTGGATATTCTGTGCTGCAGCATTAGAAATGTCTGCCTGAATATTAGCACTGTCTGAAATGGAGTGAACTGCATCGGACATATCCTGTAATGATGCGGTTGTAGTAGTGGCAGTATCTTCAAGTGTTGCAGAGGATTCAAGTACATATGCTGCATTTTGGGCAATGTTTTCGATACTGTGATTCATTTCTGTTTGAAGTGTTGCTATTGCATTAGATAAATCACCAAGTTCATCTTTTCGGCGCAGAAGTGAGCCATCTATTGATGTTTTTAAATCTCCTGTTGCAGTCTGCTGAACTGAAGAAATACTCTTTTTAAGAGAGCGGGTAATTGACATTGAAAAAATAAATGCTACAACTATAGAAATAAGCATTGTGACTATAATTACTATACTTATAGTATTTGCAATCCGGTTTATTGTTGTATCATTTCTGGCCTTGTCTGAACCTACAAAAATCATGCCTATAGGTGATGAAGAGGAGTCAGATGTTACAGGTACATAATAGCCATAGTAAAGAGTTCCATCAATTGAGACTGAATCGCTGAAATATTCTTCGCCCGATTCGAGAACCGTTTTTTTGATGTTATCTCCGGCAGGAGAACCTAAGATTCGGTTACCGTTTTCATCTTTTGCAGAGGTCATTATTCTGGTGTCATTATAGAAGAAAGTAACTTCCATTCCGGTTTTTTCTTTGATGCTGTCAACAATTGATTCAGATTTTGAAATATTGTAGCTTCCTTTCCATATGTCCCCATTTTCAGCCTGAATATAATCACCTGAGTTCTGGTCGTATGCAGCAAATGTTGCTGTCGCAGCACCCTTTAGGGATTGTTCAACTTCTGATATAAGGGATTGCTTAACTATAGTGTTAGTCAGTATAAGGGTTATTACAGCGAGAAGAAAAATAGGTGTTGTTGTTAATATGAATAATTTGGTTTTAAAATTAAGTTTTAATTTGAATTTTTTATTTTTCATAGTATACCTCCCCTTTTATTCTACAACTTTAACATTTTTGTAATACCAGTTGATGCCGCCTGTTATAGTTTCATCATCTAGAGTGCTGCCGGCTTTACCAACTGTTTCGCCTGTATTGGTTGTTATTTCACCATCAAAAACATTAAAATCACCTGATAAAATCCGGGCTTTGGCATCATCGACTGCTTCCTGTGTCCCCTTTGTACAAAAATCAGCAAGTGAAGTAATGCCAACTAATCCTTCAGACATTCCACCATAGTAATTTTCGCCTGTCCATGTTCCATCTATAAGACTTTGAACTGTGTATGTATAGTAGGCACTCCAATTCCAGATTACACTGCAAAGACATGAGTCAGGAGTTTCTTTCTGCATGTCAGAGTTGTAACCGATACCGTATACACCGGCTTTCTGGGCCAGGGTCTGTGGATATGGTGTATCGCAGTGCTGTGCCATGACATCACAGCCCATATCAAGAAGTGTCTGTGCGGCAGCTGCTTCACCGTCCGGGTCATACCAGCTGTTTGTAACTTTAACATATACAACAGCATCAGGATTAACTGAGGCGATTCCCATTGCAAATGCATCTATGCCTCCGGTAACTTCTGAATTTGATGAATCCTGTGCTGCCACATAGCCAATTTTATTTGTTTTTGTATTAAGTCCGGCAACAATACCGCTCAAATATCTTGCCTGGTAAATTCTGCCAAAGTAGTTTGTGAAATTTTTACCATTGCTTTTGTAGCCTGTTCCATGACAGAAATAAATGTCAGGGTACTTTTCGGCAAATTCTTCTGTAGCGTCCATGTATCCCCAGCTTGTTGTAAATATGATATTACAACCTTCATCGATGCAGTCCTGAATTGCTTTGTCGGTGTCTTCTTTGCTTGAATCATCAACATTGACCTTTCGTATTATCTGACTGTCAGATAAGCCTAAATTTTCCTGCATTCCCTGTATGCCCAAATCGTGAGTGTAGGAATACCCGCTCCCTTCAGCGGGGTCGGACAGATGAATAACGCCGATTTTAATATCTTCCTTGGCAATTTTTTTCGAAGTAGCTTCGGTTGATGCAGAAGAATTCCGGTTTTCATATCCGACATTGGTTGCGTAGTCGTCGAGTTCTGATTTTTTACCGCAGGCTGTTAATTGCAACAGCATTAGTATCGTTAAAATCATACATAAAAGTTTTTTCCTCATAAAATGTCGCTCCTTCTCTTTTAATAAAATATTTATAAAGAATATTATGAAAATATTATATCAAAATTAAGGGGACATGTCTATGTGATTTTGCCTGTTTTGATGTTGAGAAAATACATGTTATTTATTGACACCGGCTGTCAATCCATTATACTTAAAATATGTGGTTAAATTTATGGCAGGGATAGATTCTGTATTTCCTGTTAAATTTAGCAGATGATGGGAGAATGTGTTTATGAAAAAAATGAGAATATTATGGCAGGTTATTAAACAGACAAGGTCTGATGAAATAATATTGTCATATTTAATGTTTGTTTTTATTGATGCCCTTGTTATTTTTCTTGTCGACCCGGCTATTAAATCTTATGGCAATGCCCTGTGGTATTGTTGTGTGGTTATTTTTACTGTAGGTTTTGGAGATTTAGTGGCTACGGTTCTTTTATCAAAAATTGCAACTATCGTACTCATGATATATTCTGTACTGGTACTGGCAATTGTAACGGGTGTGATAGTAAATTTTTACAGTCAGCTTATCCGTATAAGGCAGGAAGATACAATGGAAGCATTTGTTTATAAATTAGAGAATTTACCGGATTTGTCCAAAGAGGAATTAAAAGAGTTATCTCTAAGCGTAAAACGCTTAAGAAAAAATAAATAGGAGGTGCACAATAATTAAAAAGGTAAAGGAAAAACAAAAAGAATGAAGAGGCAGGCAAGCGAAAAAGAAGAGGAGGCAAAAAAATGAATTTAAAAAAGAGTAAAGAGAAAGTTATGAAAAGTTCTATATTTAACAAGATGATTGTAAGTGTATTCATTATGGTAACGGCTTTTGTAATGAGTACATCAGCATTTGGTGCAGAAGAAAAAGAGGCAATAGTCCTTTTTACAAATGATGTGCACTGTGCAATTGAAGGTTATTCAAAATTAGCGGCTTATAAGGCACAATTAGAGGAATCTGGAAATGATGTTGTTGTGGTAGATGCAGGAGATGCCATTCAGGGTGAAGCTATTGGCACTCAGACACAGGGAAAGGCCATAATTGATTTGATGAATGAAGTTGGTTATAAATATGCAGTTCCGGGAAATCATGAATTTGATTACGGAATGGATACATTTCTGGAACTCGCATCTTCTGAAAACAGTAAGTTTGAGTATTTAAGCTCTACATTTGTCGATTTGCGCACAAATGAAACAGTGTTTAAACCATACGATATAACTGAAATTAATGGTATGAAGGTGGCATTTGTCGGCATATCAACACCGGAAAGTTATACAAAGTCAACACCTGTTTATTTCCAGGACGAAAATGGAAATGATATATATAATTTTTCACAGAACGATTTTTACGGAGCAATTCAAAAGGCTGTTGATGCGGCAAGAGCAGAAGGTGCCGATAAAGTTATAGCAGTGGGGCATCTTGGAGTCAGCGGAACAACTGACAGTTGGAAGTCTACTGATGTAATTGCAAATACAACAGGAATAGATGTGTTTATTGATGCACATTCACATGAAGTCATTGAAGCAACAACAGTTGATAATAAAAATGGTGAAAAAGTGCCATTATCTTCTACAGGTACAAAATTCCAATATATCGGACAGTTGGAATTAAAGTCTGATGGAGAAGAGGTAATTAATTTGATTTCTCCGGATACAATTGATATCAACAGTTCAGATGCAGTGAAAACTGCATACAGCAGAGTTCAGAAAAAAGTGGATGATTACAATGCACAGATACAGTATTTATATGAAAAAATCGGTACAGCAGAAGTTGAGCTTACATTAAATGACCCTGATAGTGGTGAATGGGTAATTCGTACACAGGAAACAAATGTTGGTGATTTTGTTTCAGATGCCTATCGTATAATGACAGGAGCTGATATTTCACTTGCAAATGCCGGAGGAATACGTGCTTCTGTAGATAAGGGTGATGTAACAAGAAAGACATTTATAGATATCAATCCGTGGAATAACCCTATGTGTGTGGTTTCAGCTACAGGACAGGATATTCTGGATGCTTTAGAGTTTGGTGCAAGAAATCTTCCTGAAACATGTGGTGGCTTTTTACATACTTCAGGTTTAACTTACGAAATACATACTTATATAGACAGCCCGGTTATTTTAGATGAACAGGGCAGTTTTAAAGAAATTGACAAATCAAAACAACGAAGAGTCGCTAATGTAAAAATAAACGGAGAGGCAATTGACCCTGAAAAGAAATATACAGTTGCATCAACATTTTATTTGTTAAAACAGGGCGGTGACGGATTTACAATGTTTGCAGATTCAGAGATTGTAAAACAGGAAGGACTTTCAACAGATTCTGATATGTTAATTCAGTATTTTACAGAAAAATTAAACAGTGTTATTTCAACTGAAAAATACGGAAATCTCAGAGGCGAAGGAAGAATAGTAATTTATAAGAATAAAGCAGATGTTCCTGTTAAATCAGAAGATGGTAAAGGGGAATTAAAGGAAAATAAGGAAGATACAGCTAGAATAGAAAATACAGCTAAAACGGAAGATTCTGTTAAAAAAGAAAATAAAAATATAAAAACAAATGAATCAAAAGTATCAGAAGCAAAAGCACCTGATACTAAAGATGCAGACAATGTTGCGCTGTGGATATTAATTGCAGCTGTCAGTGTCAGCATTGCCGGTTATAGTTTGAAGAGCTCAAGGCATTTAAATTAAACTTTACATTCAGATTAATAAATGATAAAATGTATCATAGATATGGGGTCGTACCCACATTCAAAAAGGAGGAAACATTAATGTCTAGAGCAAAACAATCTATGGATGGTAATCAGGCAGCTGCTCATGTAGCTTATGCATTTACAGAAGTTGCCGGTATCTATCCTATTACCCCTTCAAGTCCTATGGCTGACTTTGTAGATCAGTGGTCTGCACAGGGACTTAAGAACATTTTTGGAAATACTGTTAAAGTAGTTGAGATGCAGTCAGAAGCAGGTGCAGCCGGAACAGTTCATGGTTCACTTGCAGCAGGTGCAATTACTACAACATTTACAGCTTCTCAGGGTCTTTTACTTATGATCCCTAATATGTATAAAATAGCAGCAGAGCAGTTACCTTGTGTATTTGATGTATCAGCAAGAACTGTTGCAACACAGTCTCTTAACATTTTTGGCGATCACAGTGATGTGTACGCCTGCCGTCAGACAGGTTTCGCCATGTTAGCTGAGACTAACCCACAGGAAGTTATGGACTTAAGTCCGGTTGCTCATTTATCGGCAATTGAAGGTAAAGTTCCATTTATTAACTTCTTTGATGGTTTCCGTACTTCTCATGAAATTCAGAAAATTGAAAAATGGGATTACGAAGATTTGAAAGAAATGTGTAACATGGACGCTGTTAAAGCATTCCGTGAACATGCACTTAATCCAGAACATCCGGCAATGCGTGGTTCACATGAGAACGGTGATGTATTCTTCCAGCACCGTGAAGCATGTAATTCAGTATATGATGCACTTCCGGCTGTTGTTGAGAAATATATGAAGAAAGTCAACGAGAAACTCGGTACAGATTATGATTTGTTTAATTACTATGGTGCAGCAGATGCTGAGAGAGTAATTATTGCAATGGGTTCAATCTGTGATGTTGCTGAAGAGGTAATTGATTATCTTACAGCAGCAGGCGAGAAAGTTGGTCTCGTAAAAGTTCGTCTGTATCGTCCATGGGTACCAGAAGGACTTTTGAAAGTTATTCCTAAGACTGTTAAGAAGATTGCTGTTCTTGACAGAACTAAAGAGCCTGGTTCATTAGGCGAGCCGCTTTATCTTGATGTTGCAGCTACACTTCATGAAGCAGGAATGAATGATGTTGTATTAACAGGCGGCCGTTATGGTCTTGGTTCTAAAGATACTCCACCTTCAAGTGTATTTGCAGTATACAAAGAATTAGAGAAAGATGAGCCTAAGAAGAGATTTACAATCGGTATCGTAGATGATGTTACAGAACTTAGTCTTCCGGAAGTTAAGCCGGCTCCTATAACATCTGCTAAGGGTACAGTTGAATGTAAATTCTGGGGTCTTGGTGGAGACGGTACAGTAGGTGCCAATAAGAACTCAACTAAGATTATCGGTGACCATACAGATAAATATATTCAGGCATATTTCCAGTATGACTCAAAGAAGACAGGTGGTATTACAATTTCACATCTTCGTTTTGGTGATAAGCCAATTAAGAGTCCATACTATATTAATCAGGCCGATTTCGTTGCATGCCACAATCCTTCTTATGTTGTTAAAGGATTTAAGATGGTTCAGGATGTTAAACCGGGTGGAACATTCATGATTAACTGTCAGTGGACAGATGAAGAATTAGATAAGCACATGCCTGCAGCAGCTAAGAAATATATTGCTGACAATAATATTCAGTTATATACAATCAATGCTATTGATAAAGCTATTGAAATTGGTATGGGTAAGAGAACTAATACAATTTTACAGTCTGCATTCTTTAAGCTTGCTAATGTAATGCCAATTGATGATGCGGTTGAATTTATGAAAGCAGCAGCTAAGAAATCATACGGTAAAAAAGGTGATGCAGTAGTTGAAATGAACTACAAAGCAATTGATGCCGGTGTAGATGCAGTTCATAAAGTTGAGATTCCTGCAAGCTGGGCTAATCCGGAAGCAGATGCTCCTGCCGCTGAAATTTCAGGTCGTCCGGGAACAGTTAAGATGGTAAAAGAACTCTTAAATCCTATTTCACTTATGGACGGAGACAGTTTACCGGTTTCTGCTTTTAAAGATATTGCAGACGGACAGTTCGAGACAGGTGCTTCAGCATATGAAAAGCGTGGTACAGCAGTTATGGTTCCTGAATGGGACCCAACAACATGTATTCAGTGTAATAACTGTGCATTTGTATGTTCACATGCTACAATTCGTCCATTTATGTTAAGTGCAGACGAAGAAAAAGCTGCTCCTGAAGGAATTAAATTAGCAGATACTAAGCCAAAGGCTTCTGATTATAAATTTACAATGAGTGTTTCTCCATTAGACTGTATGGGTTGTGGAGAATGTGTAACTGTATGTCCTATGGCAGCTAAGGGTGCTATCAAGATGGTTCCACAGGAAACACAGGCAGAACAGCAGCCTGTATTTGATTATCTTGTAGCTAATGTAAGCAAGAAACCTGGAACTCCAGCAGATACAACTGTTAAGGGTTCACAGTTCAATCAGCCACTCTTAGAGTTCTCAGGAAGCTGTGCAGGTTGTGCAGAGACATCTTATGCAAGACTTGTTACACAGTTATTTGGTGAACAGATGTATGTTTCAAACGCAACAGGTTGTTCTTCAATCTGGGGTGGTCCTGCAGCAACATCACCATACACAGTTAACAAAGATTCTCTTAAGGGACCGGCATGGTCTAACTCATTGTTTGAAGATAATGCTGAACATGGATTTGGTATGTATCTTGGACAGAAGACAATTCGTGAACAGGCAATTACACTTGTAGAAGAAATTGCAGCTTCAGATAAAGCTACTGATGAATTTAAGGCAGCAGCAGCTAAGTTCATGGAGACAAAGGATAAGACAAAAGAAAATACACCGGCAGCAGAGGCACTTATTGCAGAGCTTGAGAAAGCAGCAGCAGCCGGATGTGATAAATCAAAAGAAGTTCTTGAAAAGAAAGATTACCTTGCTAAGAAGTCTGTATGGATATTCGGTGGTGACGGTTGGGCATACGATATCGGATTTGGTGGTCTTGACCATGTATTAGCAGCAGGTGAAAATGTTAATGTAATGGTATTTGATACAGAAATGTATTCTAATACAGGTGGTCAGGCATCTAAAGCATCTAATATCGGTGAAGTTTGCCAGTTCGCTGCAGCAGGTAAAGACATTGGAAAGAAGAGCCTTGCAGAAATTGCAATGAGTTATGGTTATGTATATGTTGCCCAGATAGCTCTTGGAGCTAATCCTGCACAGGCAGTTAAAGTTATTGCAGAAGCAGAAGCTTATAACGGACCATCTCTTATTATTGGATATGCACCATGTGAACTTCATGGTGTTAAGGGTGGTATGAACCATTGTCAGGACGAGATGAAGGCAGCAGTAGCAGCAGGTTACTGGAACTTATTCTCATTCAACCCAACACTTAAGGCAGAAGGTAAGAATCCATTTACTCTTACTTCAAAACCTGGTGATGGAACATATCAGAACTTCCTTAATAATGAGACTCGTTATACTCGTTTACAGCGTTCATTCCCAGAAAGAGCAGAGAAATTATTTGCTGCATCTGAGAAAGCTGCACAGGAAAGATATGAACATTTATTAAAATTGGTAGAGCTTTACAAATAATATAGTTTACCGAAAATGACGAATCACTGTGGGCATGTATTTTGTTCACAGTGATTCTTTTGGTTTATAAAGAATTAACAGATGTAGCAGTAGTCTGATAAATTAGTAGCGTGGATTTATACATAATTAGCAGATGTAGCAGTAGTCTGATAAATTAGTAGCGTGAATTTTATATAGTTTAAAAGGAGACAGTAATTAGATGAAGAAATTAAAAATATTTAGTCTGGTATTAATGATTATTACAATTGCCGGAATTTGTTTGACCGGTTGTGGCAAAGCAAAGGTTCCTGAACCGACAGGCGAGACATCGGAAGAAGTACAGACTGACGAGCCGCAAAAAGGTGATGAAATAGCAGTTTTTCATATCGAAAATTATGGAGATATAACTGTAAGATTATTTAAAAATGCAGCGCCTAAGGCTGTAGAAAATTTTGTGACACATGCAAAAGAAGGTTATTATGATGGAGTTATTTTTCATCGTGTAATCAATGATTTTATGATTCAGGGTGGAGACCCGACAGGAACAGGTACCGGTGGTGAGAGCATCTGGGGAAGTGAATTTGAAGATGAAATAGTGGACAATATTTTGCCAATCCGTGGTGCTTTATGCATGGCAAATCGTGGAGCGGATACTAACGGAAGCCAGTTCTTTATCGTACAGGCAAAAGCATCAAATCTTGATACAGTCAATTCAGATTCTTTAACAGATGAGCAGAAAAAGATGTTTGAAGAATATGGTGGAACACCACATCTTGTAGGCGGTTATACTGTATTTGGACAGGTGATAGATGGAATGGACGTGGTTGATGCAATTGCGGCAACTTCAACAGACAGTAATGATAAACCACTTGAGAATGTAATTATTACAAATATAGAAATTAAAGAGTATGAGTAATAAATGATAAAATTAAACAGTGATTAAATTAAAAAATAAAACCCTTTGACAGAGGAAATTTAGAATTATTCTAAATTGTCTGCCAAAGGGTTTTTATTTTAATAATTATCCAGATTAAGTGAATTGTCTATATCATAACTGTATGAATCATCAGAACTATTTGTTGAAGAATCAGAATCATCATAATTAAAGTAGCTGTCATATGAGTCATCGTTCCATAAATCATCATAGTCATAATCATATGAGTCATCGTCCCATAAATCATCATAGTCATAATCATATGAGGTATCGTCTGAGCCAAGACCTGCATAAGATGCTGCACCTTCAATAAATGATGTTATGTCATCAGCTGAAATATCAATTCCTGTTGCTTTTGAAAGATTCTTGGCAAATGCATCAAGGTCAATATCTTCTACATATTCTTGAAGGTCATCTTCATCTGTAACTGAATAAATTTTATCGCTCTTTGAAGGTTTCAAAGTATCAAGCTTTTTGCCTTCGCTTGCTGTGAGCTTAATGCGTGCCCATTCTTCGCTGTCTGATGCAACGGCCATTTCTACAGTTGATGATTTGTCATCAGAAGAAACATCTACTAATAGTTCATAACCTGAAATTTCGCTTATAGCATCTGATTTAAGCTTGAAAGAACCATTTAAGTTACCTGCTTTAACATTTTCAACATTTAAATCTGAGATTTCCAATGAAAGAATGTCGTTACCTGATTTTGCAAGCTCAGATTCTTTGGCTAGTTCATCTGCAACATCTAATGTAAATGAACCGTTCATTACATTGTTCTTAATTGTTCCGCCACCTTCTAAATTGAACATTTCTGTTCCTGAAGCTTCGGCACTGAGCAGATATCCGAATTTAGAACCGCTCTGTGGCATAAGGCATGTAATATTTATATCCTGTGACTCAACTGACATATTAACTTCTTCACCGATAATTTCGCCTTTGGCATTAACATAGAATGTCATATCCATATCCATGTCTAAGTCTTTAAATTCATCTTTGCTGTCTTTGATTTCATCAAGAGTGTCTTCGAGTCCATCAACAAAATCATTATATGTATCTTTATCAATTGCGGAAATAATATCTTTAATGTCTTCATCTTCAGATAAAGTTTCAAGAATATCACAAGCTACATCATATGAATATGTTCCATCTAAATTAGCAGTTAAAGCAGTACATTTAGAAGATACGCCATTTGCCTTTATAGTTTCAGTTGATTTTGTAACATCATCAATATTGTCATAGGCAATGTCTGAGTATTTAGTTAAAATATTAGAAACTGCCTCGGCATCAGGGAGTATTTCTGTCAACTGTGAAGCTGCTTCACTGAATTGGTCAGTGTAGTCTTCTAATTCATCACTTGTTTCTTCGATAGCATCTGAAAAATCAATATATCCTTCTGAAAGTTCAGGAATCTGTGCATATCCTTTTTTATTTTCGAGGTCAACAGAAGCCTTTAGAGTTGCAACAGTAGTATCATTGACACTTGCAGCAACTTCCATGTTCTGTACTTCACCATCAAGATTTGTGTTTACTTCGATGGCAGCATTGTCAAGTTTTTTCAAATCAGGAGATAAAAGACCTATTAAAGGTTTTAATGCACTTCCTGCTGAAAGCTCAATTTTAACATTGCCGCTTAAATTATCAGTATCTACAGTTTCAAGGTATTTCGAATAGTTGCTGTTAAAAACTTCAATGTTATCCTCTACATTTTGTTTGGCAACATATTTCAGATATGATTCCGGACTTGAAAAATTCTTATGTATAAAGTTTGAAAGTTGTCCGGTTGCTGCTAATGCTACACCTGTTCCGGCAATTGCAATAACTGCAATACCACATATAGCACCAATAATTTTTCCCGCTTTCTTTTTTTTCTTCGGTGGAACCGGAGCCTGAGAGTTATCAAACTGAGAAGCCTGCTGAGCCTGAGAATTGTCAAACTGAGAAGCCTGCTGAGCCTGAGAGTTATCAAACTGAGAAGCCTGCTGAGTCTGAGTATTATCTTGCTGTATCGGCTGTTCATTTTCTACTTTTGTACCACATACACCGCAAAATAGTGCATTGTCTTGTAGTTCATTTCCACAATTTTTGCATTTCATAAAATTATCCTCCCTTGTAATTTACAAATATGTATAATTTTAACATATATGACTGTTAAAAACAAGAATATTGTGTTTTTGTGTGTATCATGTTAGACTAAATATATCGTGTATAGATGACAGTGGCATAAGGTCTAAATCCACAGATGCCTGTGCATGTATGGTTGAATGATTATGTATTGGAACAGGACGGAAAAAATTTTATGTACTTAAAGGTTGAAAATATAAGTAAAAAATACGGAAGAAAAAGTGTTTTGGAAAAAGTTGGTTTTGAAGCCGGGGAGGGTGAGTGTTTAGGTATTCTCGGCGCAAATGGTTGTGGCAAATCTACGCTTTTATCAATACTGGCAGGAGTTCTAAAGGCTGATGAAGGAAGTTTTTTTGTAGATGGTGAGAATGTTTTCAGTAAAACATCGCCCTCGGATAATGTTGTAGGTTATGTTCCGCAGCAGCCGCCTCTTATGGAAGAGTTATCAGCAAAAGATAATTTAAAATTATGGTATTGCAATTCTGTGCTTGATATGAAAAAAGAATTAAACAGTGGAATCCTTGCGATGCTTGGTATCGATGAATTTTTAAATGTCAGAGTTTCAAAAATGTCGGGTGGAATGAAGAAGCGGTTAAGTATAGGTTGTGCGGTTGCGAATAATCCACATATTTTGATTCTTGATGAGCCCGGAGCTGCGCTTGATTTGGTTTGCAAAGAGCGCATTTACAGTTATCTTAAAGATTTTAAATCAAAAGGTGGAATAGTTTTAATTTCTACACATGAAGAACATGAGATAAATTTGTGCAGCAGACATTATATGCTAAAAAACAAAAAGCTGACCCGGTTTGAGTATGATGGAAATATACACAGGCTTGTTGGCTGTCTGGGTGCAACTGATGATTTAAAAACTGTAAAGGAACAATAGAAAGATGTTATTTGAATATTTTAAATTAGAATGCAAGAGAATATTGCGGCTTTTTCCTAAAATATTGGTGGTAAATGCAGTTATAATAATGCTTCTTATCGGAGCTGTGGCAGCATATAATTCCGGAATGTTTACTACAAAAGATAAAGTTTCCGGTATGAAAGTAGGAATGGTTTTTGGTGAGAATGACAGACAATTTATAGAGTTCGGTCTTTATTTTCTTGAGCATACAGATGAGATAAAATATGTGTGTAAATTTGTAGAAGTTTCAGAAGAAAAAGGTAGAAAAATGTTGGAAAAAGAAGAAATAGATGCACTTATTATTGTTCCTGAAAATTATGTCACAAGTGTTTATTATGGAGAGGAAGAGCCTTTAACATTATGCTTCGGTACTGCACAGTCCGGTATATCAAGTCTTTTACTTGGGCAGCTTTCTGATGCCATATCAGAATATATGATGCAGGCAAAAGCTGGTGTGTATGCAATGCAGGATATGTATGATTCATGGCATCTTAAATACAGTTCTGATGCAGATGAACTTACTGCACGGTTTATGATGAAGATTTTTGACAGAAAAGGAATGATAAATGTGCAGACTGTTTCATCTACGGGAACCGAGAATCCTGTAATTTATTATATAACTGCCGGGTTTGTTTTATTATCGTTTATGTGGGGACTGAACTGCGGAAGTGTGTTTGGCAAAAATGAAGAGGTAATGCAGCAATTGTTAAAACGAAGAGGATTATCGCAGTCAAAACAGTTTTTGGGAAAATATGGGGCTGTTTTCATATTGTTTTTTCTAAATTATCTGCTGATAGCACTTGCTTTTGGAGTTATTGCTGTTGTTTTTTCAAAATATTCAGTACAGATAGATATTGAATCAGCTGCTAAAGAAATTAAATACATAAAACAATTGGTTGACATAATGATGGCTGATGGTATAGGGATTTTTATAAAAATCACGCCGGTGTTGCTGCTTTTAAGCAGTTTTGTAATATGCATTTATGAGGCTTTCAATGATGGCATAAATGGAATGCTGTTTATATTTTTAAGTGTTGTTATTATGGCATTTTTAGCAGGCTTTTTTTACCCGGCATCATATTTTCCGATGTGGGTTCAAAGAGCGGGAAAGTGGCTGCCGACAGGTATTATCTTGGAGTACATAACACATTGCATAATGGGTGACAAAATAATAAATTGTCTGATTAAAGTTGTAATTTATTCCGGGATTTTTGCAGTTATATATAGAATTTTATTGTTGTACAAATGTAGTAAATTATATAATCTGACAGATTTTACAGGAAATGTATCAGGAGGTTCAGAATGAGAAAAATTTTTCTTGCTTTTTTGCTGTTTCAGAAAAGAATTGTTAAAAAGCCTGTTTTTATTATTACAATCATTCTTATTCCGCTTCTTATGATTATGCTTGCTGCATTTTCTGTGCAAAAATCAGCACTCGTTGAAGTTGCGGTATTTTCAGAGCAAAATAAGAGTGATTCAGACAGTCTTTTAAAGGATATTTTAGAAAGTTCAACGCAGGTAATTTCTTTTTATGAGTGTGGGAGTGTCAAAGAGGTTAAGCAGAATGTGATTACCGGAAAGGCAGAGTGCGGTTATATTATTCCGGCAGATATAGATGATTTTGCAAAATGGTATTACACAGATGATAAAACGATTGATTCTAAAGATAATATAAAGGTTCTTTTGAAAGATTCTTCTGTTACTACAAGAGTAGTAAATGAAATTGTTTTAGAGAAAATTTTTTCAAGAAGTGCATATAATATTGCAGAAAATTTTCTTCGGGAAAAACATGAGCAAAAAATACAAACTGATGGAGCATCTGCAAGATTTAGAGAATTATATGAAAAAAACAGTAATAAACAGATGATGTTTAAATTTGAATACGCAGACGGTTCTGATAACAGTCTGTTAAATGATACATATAACAATTATTACATGCTGCCTGTAAGAGGTATTCTTGCGGTTCTGATTTTAATGTCAGGTTTAGCGGGCGTGTTAATGCTTAACAGAGATGATGAAAAAGGTGTGTGGGGAATGATACGACGGAATCGTAGGTCTTCATTTGATTTTTTCTATATATTTTCATCACAGTTTCTTGTCGCTGTATGTAGTTTTGCGGCAATTATGTGCACAGGATTAGCGGTTAGTTTTGTGTGGGAGTTGTTTATTTTGCTGATATATAGTCTGCTGGTCACATCATTTTGCAATATTCTGAGAATGATAATAAAAAATCAGTATACATTCTGCTCAGTTATTCCGGTGTTAATATTATTAAGTCTTTTGGTTTGTCCTGTATTTATAGATTTGGAAAATATAAGTGGAATTATAGGTGTTATCAGAAAACTTCTTCCTGTAAGTTATTATCTGGAGTCTGTTCACAGTTTGAGATTGTTTGTAAGAATGATAGCTGTAACAGCAGTTTTATGCATGTTACAGCTATTCCTTCCAATTATATCAGACAAATGTAAGTTTAAACTTACATGTAGATGTTAAATGGTTATTGATACTTATTTAAGTCGATTTTCAAAATTTGTAGTTATTACACAGAATGTCTGTTGGGAAAACTAAATGCATATCCCCTATATGGTGTCGCATTCAGTGTTGTAGTTATTGTTCAAGCTGTCTGCCGAGAAAACCAGCCGCACTTGCTGCAAGTTTTTGTTCAACTTCGCCCATTTTGCTGCGGGAATCTTTTCCGAGCAGACAGACAGAGCCGATTGCATCACCTTCACATATAATCGGGCTTATTGTTTCACAGGGATATTCTTCCGGTATCCCTTCTGTAATTTTTACATATTTTTTCTCGTCTTTAGATGCTGTAATAAACTTTCTGTCGTTAATTGCATTATCAAGCTGCTTGCTTATTTCCTTACCGAGAAAATCTTTTTTTGAGCCGCCTGAAATGGCAATAACCTGGTCTCTGTCTGTGATACAGACAATGTGACCGCTTGTCTGTGCAAGAGAGTCAGCATACTGTTGCGAAAAAAGACTCAATTCCCCAATAGGTGAGTATTTCTTAAGTATAATTTCGCCTTCGCGGTCAGTAAAAATTTCAAGAGGGTCGCCCTCTCTGATTCGTAAAGTGCGTCTGATTTCCTTTGGAACAACAACTCTTCCTAAATCATCTATTCTTCTGACAATACCTGTGGCCTTCATAAATTTTCCTCCAATGCTTTATTTCATGCTATATATTAGCTTTGGAGTTAGTATGTGGAAATTTTGGGGAATTATTCGTGGTAAAATGGAAATTAACATTCATTATTATTTATAAAAACCTGAAATTTATTCCCCAAGCATATAGTGTCCATATGCATTTGCACCCATTATTGCAGCATATGTAGTCTCAGGTGTAACTTCAAATGGCATGTTGTGAAGAGTGTCATTTTCTGCTGCGGCAGCTTTGGCAACAGCCATGATTTTCTCTTCTGTAATTTCTTTGATGCCTAATTCTTCCAATGTAACAGGAAGTCCTATTTCGATACAGAATCCAATAATTTCTTCTAATTCATCAGTAGGTATATTTTCTAAAACTAACTGTGCAATAGTTCCGAAAGCAACTTTTTCACCGTGATACATGCTGTGGCAGTCCTCTAAAACTGTTAAACCGTTATGGATTGCGTGTGCGCCTGCAAGACCGGCACTTTCAAAACCGATACCTGATAATAAAGTATTTGCTTCGATAATTTTCTCAACTGCCGGTGTGCATACGCCGGCTTCAAGTGCGCATTTTGCTTTGATTCCTTCTTCCATAAGAGTGTTGAAACAAAGCTCAGCTAATGCCATTGCAGCACTTGTAGTTTTTCCACCGGCACATGAAGTTGCGTTTGACCTTGAGCATGCACGGGCTTCAAAATAAGTAGCAAGTGCATCACCAATTCCTGAAACAGTAAGACGAACCGGAGATTTTGTTATAATATCAGTGTCCATCATGACGAGATTTGGATTAGCCGGAAGGAAGAGATATTCTTCAAATACACCTTCTTCAGAGTAAATAACAGATAATGCGCTGCAAGGAGCATCTGTTGAAGCAATTGTAGGACAGATTACTACAGGTGTTTTTGAATAATATGCAACAGCTTTAGCTGTATCAAAGATTTTACCGCCGCCTATACCGATAATTAAATCACAGTTATTCTGTGTCATGATACCTTTAAGGCGTTCGATTTCTTTTTTAGAGCATTCACCATTGAAAATTTCAGAAATGTATTCGCATGATGCTGCTTTAAAACTTTCTTCGATAATAGTGCCAATTCTCTTTAAACCACCGGCACTAATCAGGATAAGTGCTTTTTTTCCGTAAGCTTCAGCGTAAGTACCTAATTTCTTCATTTCCCCTGCACCCTGTACATACTTGCTTGGACTAATTAAGATTTTTGCCATATGATTTTCCTCCTTATTTTAACTTCCTGTTGTGAAAAGTTAATAAAATTTATAGCTTTATTATAGAAAATTGTGTCAGATTTTTCAAGAGAAATTTTATTAATAATAAGCTGATTTATCTTATGATTTTTTGTCTGAAAAACTCCATTACTTTCGTGAGCCATCTCATTATTGTAATCTCAGCAATTGCAAAAACTATGCAAAGTGCAGCATATTGCAATGAAAGGTCTTCGATTGCAAATAATGAATACAGACAGGTTGAACAGCCTAAGAATCCTGCAATACATAAGACGAATACGGAACCCCGGTATTTGTTCTGCGGGATACAAAGCTCATAAAGTATAATAAAGCCGACAATAGAGAGCAGGTAAGTGCTTGCTGTTCCTATACCGTCTTCCGGAAGATTAAATAATTTGGAAAATACGACTAAGGCGGCTATTGATACAAATGAAGTTATTGCGGCAGGCAGCGCCCTGATTATTGTCTGTACTATAAAGCGGCCATGTTGTTTTGCTTCATTGCGTTCAAGCGCAAGGAAGAACGATGGGATACCGATATTAAACATAGAAACCAATGAAACCTGTGATGGCTGCAAAGGGTAGGTAAACGAGTTGATAATCGAAAATACCGCAAGGAACAGTGAAAACATATTTTTGTATAAAAACAGTGTTGATGAGCGGGTAATGTTATTGATGTCTCTGCGTCCTTCTGCAACAATTTCCTTAAGGTGTGAGAAATCTGAATCCATAAGGACAACCTGTGATGCTTCTCTTGCGGCATCGCTTCCTGTTCCCATTGCAATAGAGCAATCGGCTTCTTTCATTGCAAGAATATCATTAATTCCATCTCCGGTCATTGCAACTTTAAGTTTCTGTTCCTGGAGTGCCTCTACAATTTGTTTCTTCTGTTCAGGTTTTACCCTTCCAAAAACAGTGTATCTTTTTACTGCATGGAAAATATCTTCCTTAGAGGAAAGCGTTGTGGCATCTATATAAAATTCAGAATGTTTAATTCCGGCTTTCTGAGCTACCGTGGAGACTGTCATGGGATTGTCACCTGAAATTACTTTAATATCAACACCCTGTTCTGCAAAATAATTAAATATTTCACGGGAGTTTTCACGTACTTCATTTTCAAGGCTGATAAATATAAGGGGTGTTGATTTGTCGTCTTCTATCGCAACAAAAGCTAAAACTCTCTGTCCACAGCCTGTCCTCTGTTCAAGAAGAAGTCTGTTGGCATTTAAGTCATCTTCTGATAATAATATTTCAGGAGCGCCGAGGCGGTATTCATGATTTTTCGTTTTTACAGATGAATATTTCGTGCGGGAGGAAAATGCACTTGTTGAAACAGCGTCAAGTTTATCTGTTCCGGTAAAATATTCTTTTAATGCCGTCATGGTTAAGTTAGTGTCGTCCATCGTGTTGATATATCTGTTTAAAATATTTGTATATTTGTTAAAATCTTCGTTGGAAATATCTGCAGGAGAAAATACTTCCTCGACAGTCATTTCATTTCTTGTAATAGTTCCTGTTTTGTCGACACATAACACATCGACTCGTGCAAGAGTTTCGATACTTCGCATATCATGGAGAAGAACATGCCGTTTTCCAAGCCGGATAGCACTAAGAGCCAGCGCACCTGTTGTAAGAAGATACATTCCTTCTGGAATCATTCCGATTACAGCTCCGACCATTGAAACAATAGATTCGCTGAAAGAATTTCCGTTTATAATGCTCTGGACAAACAAAAATATTCCTATAGGAATAATAAGAATACCTGCAATTTTGATAATAGATTCAATATCATTTATCATTTCAGATTTCTTATCGTGCACTTTTTTTGCTTCACTCATAAGTTTTGCCGCATATGAATTTTTACCAACACTTGTCAGTGTCATATAACAACTTCCGGCAACAACAAAGCTTCCGGATTTTAATTCTGAACCTTGTCTTTTTTCAACTTCATCGGCTTCTCCGGTAAGAAGAGATTCATTTACGAGTGCAAATCCGTCTTCAACATAACCGTCAGCAGGTATCTGCTGGCCTGATTTAATCAGGACAAGGTCACCTAAAACAAGCACATCTGACGAACAGTTTTCAGCCTGTCCGTTTCTGATTACTGTGTATGTTGATTTGTCCAGTAATGACAATTTGTCGAGGATTTTTTTGGCTTTTAACTGCTGGAAAATTCCGATTACAGTATTGGCGATTACTACCGGAAGAAAAGTAAGGCTTCTGAAAGAGCCGGCAATAATAACTAAAACTGCAATTGCTGCAAAAATTGCATTAAAATAAGTAAATATATTTTCTCTGACGATTTCTTTAACTGTTTTATCTGAAGTATCGGGTATATAATTGATGTTTCCAGCTTGTGTCTGTTTGTAGACTTCCTGTGAGGTGAGTCCGGCATGTTTCATTTCGTCACTCCCTTAAGTTTGATAAGTTAATTTTACCAATTGAAGAATAATATTACAATAGGAACAGCACTTTATAATCATGAACTTTTTGTGTCTGGATTATCAGTAAAATGTATTCTATGTTGAAAAAAAGCGAACTGATAATTTTGTAATAAAATTACAGTTTATCAGTTCGCTGAAAATATTCTAAATATGTAGTTTGTAAGCTGATAAAAGCTATCTGTTTAGATATTTCTTTTCAAATTCTTCAACCGTAATTGGTTTCGAGAAATAGTAACCCTGGAAAATATCGCTTCCCATTTCTGTAAGGTTGTCCACCTGTTCTTTTGTCTCAACACCTTCGGTAACAACTTCCATGCCAAGTTTCTTAATCATTGAAATAATGAAATCAAGAATAAGCTCGCTTCGCTCCATGCGTTCAGAATTAGTATTACTTAAAAATCCCATATCAATTTTGACGACATCGACATCAATATTTTTCAACATATTTAATGATGAATAGCCGCTTCCGAAATCATCAATTTCTATTAAAAATCCATAATCTCTTAATCGTTTAAGCAGGGAAAGCTGATTCTGCATTTCTGTCATAAGAGCAGTCTCTGTTATTTCAAGCTTTAATTTCAGATGATTTATGTCGTATTTTTCTACAATAGATGTCAGTTCTTCGTAAATATCCATGTAGTAGAAATCTTTTGCTGAAATATTTACTGAAATATATAAATCTTCGTTGCCGGATTTTTTCCATTCGGCAAGCTGTTTTGCTGCCATATCCCACATGTAGCGGTCAAGTCTGAAAATATGCCCCGTTTTTTCGAAAATTTCAATAAATTCACCTGGGAAAATCAGTCCTTTTTCGGGGTGGTTCCATCTGACTAAAGCTTCTGCGCCGAGAATCCTGCCGTCGGTAGAAACCTGCGGCTGCAGATACATGCAGAATTCATGATTATCAAGAGCTTTGTCAAATTCACTTACAAGTTTTCTTTCATTTAATGATTTCTCCAGCAGATACTGGTCATAGTAAGCAATTATTGTGTGATAGTCTTCTTTGAAAGACTCGATGGCTATTTTACACTTGTCGCACATGATGGAAGGTGCTTCTTCATAATTTTCGACATCATATACACCGATATAAATATGAAGCTGATAAAGATTATTGCTGAATTTTTCGCGCATAAGTTTAATTGTATTAATAAATAATTCAGGATTAAACTGATTCTTTTCTATTAATATTGCAAATTCATCACCGGAAATACGACCGCTTATGCAGTCTGCAGGTAAAATTTTCTTTAAAAGTTCAGCTTCTGTAACTAATATTTCATCACCCTGTTCTGGTCCGAACAAATCGTTGTACAATTTAAAGCCTTTAACATTTGTACATAACATGTAATATTCTTTATCAGGTGATGCCTGCAGTTTACGACCGGATGTCTCGAAAAAGTATTCGCGGTTATAGAGTCCGGTCAATTCATCATGAGTCATTTTATAATGTTCTTCATTGAAGTGGTCTACTTCCGATGTTCTGTCAGACATTGAAAAATAACAGCCAAGATATATATTGTTAGAGTCTAACAGTTTTCTGTAATTGACCCGGTAAAAATGCTTTTTATTGTCAAGTATAACTTCCTGAGTCCATTCAAAATTAGTTTTGTCAGATAAATCAGTTTCTTTAGACCAGTCTTTAAATCTTTTTCCAACTGTAATATTAATTTCTGAATCTCTCAGATATTTTGAATAGTTGACAGCTGATTTATTTTTGGCACAATTCAAATAATCATGGGTTTGTTTTAATTTGGCTGATTCATCTTTAATTGTATTTAAAATAAAATTCTGAGCTTTTTCATTACAGTATACACAGTTGTTGTACAAATCAAAACAGAAAATTGCGTCATTTAAATTGGATACTGCTAATGTAAGAATGCTTGTAATAAAACCGGTTGACCTGAAAAACAATGAATAATAGCATATTGTAACAGCAAAAAGGCAGTACATATACAGTGAAATGTCTATCGGATAATCAAAAATTAAATATAGCCCATTACATATTATGAGAATAAAAAACAATACCAATATTGTTATGTATTTTCGCTTGTAAAGCTTAGGTGTTTTAATTGCTTTAAATACGAATGCCAGAGCACTGAGCATTACAACGGAATATGCAAATACAATATGCATATAAAAAACAGGCGTTGTATTAGCTATGCGCCATATATTTAATTTCCCGGCAAGATTAACCTTCTGCAAATTAAAAACATGGTGCAGCCATGGATTTAACAGTAATGAAATATTATCTATACAGGCAATAGCAATAAATATAATTACTCCCCAGGCTGTTCTGTTAAAATTACGGGTATATTTTTCTGCATAATTAAGTACGCAGATAACAAGCCAGTCAAAACTCATAAAATATAAACTGTAGATAATGCAGGAAGCTTGTTTGTCTTTGATATTCATTGAAATACCACTCAAAACAAAAGTGACTATTCCACTAAACAATAGTAATGCAATAGAATTTGCAAGTTTATTATTATTTGTCCTGGCTTTAAAAACACATAATCCAAGAAGAAATATAATTGTTAAATAAATTAGTGCAAATAACAAGTTCATAAGTAACACCTCAGTATTTTAAAATGATATTCCAAGAGCAAGTTTTAATGCAAGGCTTGCGTCTGTTAAAGTAAGAGTATTATCACCATTGATGTCAGCTATGCTAAGCTGCTCTGTAGTAAAGTTTACAATATTTAATGCAGCTTTAAGTATAAGTGTAACATCAGATAATGTTACTGAGCCGTCAAAATTAACATCACCTAAAGGTGATTCATCAGGGTTTGTGTCAGATGAAAGTTTTAATGATATAAGTGAATTTATTCCGCTATAGCCCTGTGTGACACCACAGTAGAGAGTTCCGTTATTTATTCTCAGACCTAATAAGTTCCCCTCAATTGATGGTGTTGCGACTGCGTTTGCACCTTCTGATGCAGTATAGGAGTAAATAGTATCATTAGAATTAAAGTAAAGTGTGTTATTATATACATCTAATCCTGAAAACGCATTGAGCATGTAAGTGCCTTCCTGATTATACAGATACCATTTATCAAAGCAGTAAACAGAATTTCCGCGGTCAGCTAAATTTCCTGAATATAAATGTGTTGTTGCATCTGAGTCGTTGTAACCAAGATAGTACCAACTGCCGTTGACATATTTATATGGAGAACAGATATTATCAGTTTTCCAGTAGTAATTATCATATTTTGTGTCAGTACACTTATAATAGCAGTTCCAGTCATAGTGTCTGTCAGAACTTGCATCAGATGTGGCAAATTTTGTGTCACTTGCAAGAAGATAATCGTGTGAAGCAAGTGAAAATTTATCTGTTACCGGGTCATCCCATGTTGCATCAAGATGATACCAGTTTCCATTAATTTTTACAACATTCCAAATGTGGCTCATTGAATCACTTGAAGCAGTTGAAACATCAATGCCGAGTTTTTTCATTACGCTTGAAAATACAGCAGTGTATGCCTGACACACACCTTTTCCTGTGGAAAAGAAAGAATATGCATCATAATTTTTATAGTCTGTATCATATTCATAATTTTGTGTAATATAGTCATGGACAAAAACAACTTTTTCTAAATCAGACCATGATGTATTTACTTTGTCAGTAATATCTTTAATGCCGTTATTATATACAGTCATCATTTGTGCAAGCTGGCTTCCGCTGTATTTATAAGTTGGTTCAAGTATAGATATTGCTGTGCCATCAGGTGATAAATAATAAGAATAGGAACTTCCTATATAAAATAAATCCCCACAGTTATTTACTATATCCTGATACAGCTGTTTGATTTGTGTTGGTTCAATATGAAATTTTTCTATATTAATTGACTTTTCGCTGTTGATAAGTCCGTTATAAATAGTCTCTTGAACAGAACCTGCTTCATATGAAAAAAGCTTATTTCTTAAAGTGCTTTTGCTGTTATCAAGTACATAATCATTTTCTAATGGGACAACTGCGCCATCACTGTAAAGACTTAAAATGTCAGTGCTTTTAACTGATTCAGAAGCTGATGTAATGTTTCCGATGCTTAATGTTCCTGTAAAAAGAGAAAATCCTAATGCCAGACTCAATATTTTTCGTGTTAAATTCTTCATAATAAATTCCTCCTCATGATTTTATAATGAAATAATTCCTAAGGCTGCTTTTAATATAAGCTGTACATCTGATAAGTCAATTTTGCCATTGCCATCAATATCTGCTGCATCAATCTGCTGCTCTGTTGGTTCTACAATCATCAAAGCACATTTCAAAGATAACTGTGCATCAGATAAATCAGTTTTTCCATCAAAGTTAATGTCACCTTTAACAGAAGGTGTTGGAGTATCAGTAATTGTTGGTGTAACCGTAGCCACTGGAGTATTAGTAGGAGTAACAGTCGGAGTGTCAGTAATTTCTGGAGTATTAGCAGGAGCCGAAGTCGGAGTCGGAGTGGTGGAAATTACAGGACTCGGACTGGCTGTTAATATCGGAGAAATTGTAGCCGCCGGTGTTTTGGCAGGTGGCATAGTCGGTGTCGCTGTAGCGGCAGCCGTAGCAGTCGGGGCAGCTGTAGCAGTTGGAGCAGCTGTGGCAGTCGGAGCAACTGTAGCGGTTGGAGCAGCCGATGGAGCAGCTGTAGCAGTCGGAGCAGCCGATGGAGCAACTGTAGCGGTTGGAGCAGCCGATGGAGCAACTGTAGCAGTCGGGGCAGCTGTAGCAGTTGGAGCAGCCGATGGAGCAACTGTGGCCGATGGAGCAGCTGTAGCAGTCGGAGCAACTGTGGCCGATGGAGCAGCCGATGGGGTAACTGTAGCAGTTGGAGCAGCCGACGGAGCAGATGTAACTGTAGCGGTAGGAGCAGCTGTAGCAGTCGGAGTAGCTGTAGCAGTTGGAGTTGCCGATGGAGCAACTGTAGCCGCTGGCAGTGTGTAAGTGTATTTTGTTCCCTGACCGCTTGGTGATGAGCTTAAATTATATGTAAGTATATTGTCATTTATTCTTAAACCGTAAATGTTAAGTGACAAGCTGGCATTACAGATTGTTTTGACTTCAGCTGAAGCCGGTTCATATGAGTAAATTGTTGATGTGTTATTAAAATATAATTTTCCGTCATATACATCAAGTCCGCTGCCGCATATAGCATAGTAAGATGAACTGTTGTCTGCATACCATTTTCCTGTATTATAAATGGTTGAAATTGAGTTGCCATCAATAGTTGATGAATAAATGTATGATGTTGAATCGTTGCTGTCGAAAGCTCCATAGTACCATTGGCCATTAATATAATTAAATGGAGTTGTAATACCCTTAGTGAGCCAGTAATAGTTGTCGTATGTAGTATCAGTACATGTATAAAGACTGGTCCAGTCGTGATGTGTGTTTGATGACGAACTGCTTGCGGCAGAAATCTGGGAATCACTTAATAACATATAATTGTGGTAAGCGAGAGAAAAACGGTCGCTTACAGGGTCATCCCATGTTATGTCAACATGATACCATTTGCCATTTATTTTAACAACATTCCAAATGTGGTTCATGCTGTCACTCTGTGCGACAGAAACATCAATACCCAGCTGTTCCATTAGTGCGCAGAAAAGAAGGGTATAAGACTGGCATACACCCGTTTTCTGTTTAAGAAAATTGTAAACATCATGTATTACATATGTAGTATCATATTCGAAATTCTGGGCAATATAATCGTGTATGTAGACAACTTTTTCTAAATCTGACCATGAACTGTCCACAGAATCAATAATTGCCTGAATTTCTGAATTATAAAAATCACGCTGTGAAGTCAGAGTTGAGCCACTGCTTGAATAGTTTGGCATCAATGTTCCGATATATGTTGTACCGTTTGAGCTTACAGGGGAATAGCTGTAAGAGTATGCTACATAAAAAAGTTCAGGTGATGTGTTAATGATGTTTGTTAATATTTCCTTAAGCTCAGATGCTGAGATTTTGTAAGCTGAAATATCTATTTTGTCCTGAACATTGTATAATCCTGAATAAACAGCTTCTTCCACGGTGGAACTTGAAGATGCTAAATTTCCTTTTATGGAATTAACCGGAGTTAAATGTTTGTATGAATTTCCGTAGTCTTCTGTTAATACAGGAAAATCTCCATAACTGTACAATTCAAGTGAATCAGAATATGTAGATGCCATGTTATTCTGTGCATATTGAGTGCCGGAAAACAGACTGCCGGCAAGAGTAATTGATAAAATAGAGCTTAAAACAAGATTTTTAATTTTAATTGTAATCAATCCTTTCTTAAGTTGAATTTATATATTATTTGCTGCTGTTTTGCATTAATTTTTCTTATATTTATTCGTAAAACTTCTTAATT
>CAJJNI010000002.1 GCA_905193085.1 uncultured Lachnospiraceae bacterium
TGTTCCTGTTGCGCCATATAAATGTATCTCATCTGCTCCGGCTTCAATCGCACAATCAATGCCAAGTTCTGTGTCAGTTTCATCTTTTTCAGCTTTAAAGCCTTCAATTTTTGTATTTATAGATTTGTAATAGTCTAAAATTTCTTTATCAAGCGTATCAAAATCACCTAAAATGATATCAGCGGCTATATCACATTCGAGTAAATATGCCGCTCCACCGTCGATACCTATAACCAAATCATAATTTCCTTCTTTATATGATTTTTTAAGAAATTCTTTTTCTATACTTCCTCCGGCAACAAGAAATGCCTTCATTTAAAATCCATCTCCCTGTTATTTATTCATCACACTTTGAAATTTCAGGACATTTTCTTCTATATTTCCCTTGAATATGGAAGTTCCGGCAACAATAACATTCGCTCCTGCATCTAAAACAATTGGAAGTGTCTCATCATTAATTCCGCCATCAACTTCAATGCAGATATTTCTGCCGCCACTCTGTATTTTATCTTTCAGACTTCTTATTTTTTCTGTAGATTCTTCTATATAAGCCTGTCCGCCAAAGCCCGGATTAACTGTCATAATAAGTACCATATCAATGTAATTCATTACATAATCCAAAACATTTAACGGAGTTGCAGGGTTAAGTGCAACAGAAGCACTAAGCCCCAAATCTTTAATTTCTTTTAATACCCTGTTTAAGTGTGTGCAGCATTCTGCATGTACAGTAATGTTATCGGCACCGCATTTTGCAAATTCTTCTATATATCTTCCTGGTTCATCAACCATAAGATGAACATCAAAAGGCATGTCTGTAATCTTTCTGATTGATGAAATTACCGGCATGCCAAAAGAAATAGATGGCACAAATGCACCGTCCATTACATCGATATGAAGCATATCCGCACCTGCATTTTCTGCTTTTTTTATGTCATTTCCCAGTTGTGTAAAATCTGCCGCCAAAATAGACGGACATAAAATATTTTTTCTTTTTCCCCAATTCATTTTCAAATCCCCTAATATTTCTTTTTATTTTTTAATTCTTCTGCTAAAATAACATAATTGTCATACCTTATCTTACTTATCTCACCCTCATTTAATGCAGCCTTGACAGCACAATCAGGTTCTTTTAAATGCATGCAGCATGAAAATCTGCAGCCATCTTCGTATCTTACAAATTCCGGATAATAATCCTTTAACTCTTCATACTCAAAGTCTTCTATAAAAAGAGAGCTGAATCCCGGAGTATCCATAATATAAGTGTTATCTGTAATTTCTATCAATTGCGAATGTCTTGTAGTGTGCTTTCCTCGGTCAATCTTTTCACTGATTTCACCTGTCTGCATCTCATCTTGTGGTAACAGTGAATTTATAAGTGTTGATTTGCCAACACCTGACGGTCCTGCTACAGTTGTAGTTTTATTTTCAAGTATTGACCGCACATCATCTATACCCTGATTTTCTTTCGCACATATACACAAAACTTTATAACCGCAAGAAGAATATGCTTTCATAATCTCTTCAATTTCTTCATCACTTGCCAAATCTGATTTATTGAAACAAATGGCTGCCTCTACACCCTGTTTCTCCATTGTTACAAGAAATCTGTCTAGCAGATTCAGATTCGGAGCCGGCTTCTTAATTGAAAAAACTACAAGAGCCAAATCGACATTTGCTACCGCAGGTCTGATTAATGCGTTGAAACGGGGAAATATTTCAACAATATTCCCCGTTTTTTCTTCTTCATTTATTACATCAATTGAGACACTGTCCCCAACTAACGGTTTCATTTTATCTTTTCGGAAAATTCCTTTAGCTTTACACTCGTAAATATGTGAATTTTCGGCACTTACATAATAAAAACCCGCAATTCCTTTAATTATTTTACCTTTCAGCATACTTCAACTCCGAAATTATTCTTCTGAGAATACAACACTATAGTTTCCGGCTCTCTCTCCGTTAACATAGAGTACAACACTACCATTTGAAACACCGCTTGCACCTGTTATCTGCAGTGTGTATGGGAATGCAGAAGAGCTTAATGTCTCATCAAGTATTGTCTTAGTTACTGTAGAATTATCTACTGTCTGTGTAAGTTCAATTTTTACATTTCCACTTTCAAAGCCTTCCGGCAAATCAGTCAACGGAATCTTAAGAGAACCTTTCCATACATGTGTCTGTTCTTCTACACCTTTGCTTAATACAATATTAACCTTTGTTCCCTTATCAACAGATGTTCCTGCCTGATAATTCTGGCTTAATACATTGCCTTCCTGAACGGTATCATCATACTGTGTTGCTGTCTCTACTGTACCAATTTCAAGACCTAATTCTTCTAATGCTGATTTTGCTGCGTCCTGTGGTAAATTATATAAATTCGGAACAGTAACTTTTTCTGTACCACGGCTTAATACAACTTCTACTGTATCGCCTTTGTTGACAGCAGTTCCTGCTTCTGGATTTGTTGAAACAACTTCACCTAATGCATAGTCACTGTTATACTGATTATCTACAACTGTAAAAGTAAGTCCCATTCCCTCTACCTCTGAACGGGCTTCTGATTCTTTTTTGCCTTTTACATCAGGCATTGAAAGAGCTGCAGGTCCTTTACTGATTGTAACTTCAATTGTTGTATTTATATCTACGGTATCTCCTTCATTGTAATTCTGACGCATTATCTGTCCTTTTTCATATTCATCAGAATTTTCACTTCCAACTTCGAGTAAACCAAGATTCATTGAATTTAACATTTCAAGAGCTTCATCTTTAGTTTTTCCAAGAACTGAAATCATCTTGACTTTTCCTTCCGGAACTTCCGGCTGTGCAGTGGCTTCTGCTTTATTATTCTGATTTTTATTTGAAGATGATGTACCTCCAAATGATTTAATCAGTGAAAATACAGCAAATACAGCTATTGCAAGGACAATTGCGCCCGCAACAATACCAAGAATTGTAAGTGTCTTTTCTAATTTCGGATTCAATTCTTCATCACCATCTTCTTTTTTATCCTTCGTTCCCGAACTCTTATTTATATCTACATCTTCTTTTTTTATTTTTTTATTGGCAGTCTCTTCTTTTATTTTCTCCACTTCTTCTTTGCTCATTCGTCTTGTTTTGCCATCCCCATATGAAACCATCTTTACAAAATCTTCATTTGGAGTTAAAAGACACTGCTTCAAATCTGCAATAAGCTCTGTCATGTTTGCATATCTGCACTCCGGCTTTTTCATTGTACATTTAAGTATAATCTTTTCCAGAGCTATCGGTGTCTCAGGACGGACAGCATGTATGTCAGGGAATTCATTCTGAATATGCTGTACTGCAATTGACACTGTTGAATCACCATCAAATGGAGGATAACCTGTAAGCATTTCATACATTGTTATACCAAGAGAATAAATATCACTCTTTTCATCACTGTATCCGCCTCTTGCCTGTTCAGGTGAAGTATAATGTACAGAGCCCATTACATTTGATGAAACTGTGTTTGATGTTGCTGCCTTTGCAATACCAAAATCCGTAATTTTAACTTTTCCTTCTCCTGAAAGCAATACATTCTGCGGCTTAATATCACGATGTATAATATGATTCTTATGTGCAGTCTCAAGCCCCATTGATATCTGCATTGCAATAGAAATAACCTGTTTAATTTCAAGTCTTCCCTTACCTTCAATAAATCTTTTAAGAGTCATGCCCTCAACAAGTTCCATAACTATATAGTAAAGACCATTCTCTTCTCCAACATCATATATGCTTATAATATTTTTATCTGTAAGTCCTGCCGCTGACTGTGCCTCAACCCTGAATTTTGACACAAAATTAGTATCTTCACTAAATTCCTGGCGAAGTACCTTAATTGCCACATCACGATTAAGCTTGTGGTCTCTTCCTTTAAATACTTCTGCCATTCCGCCAGCACCTATTTTTTCTATAATTTCATATCTATCTCCTAAAAATATTCCTGCTCTTAACATTTTTTCACCTCATCAACAAATGGTTCTATTAATATAACCGCAATGTTATCCTTTCCGCCATTATTATTTGCACAGGCAATAAGCTGCTGCACTCCGTCAACCAAATCTTCCTGTCTGTCCACAATCATCTGTATTTCATTATCTTCAACCATATTGGTAAGCCCGTCTGAGCATAGCAAAATCCGGTTATTTTTCTGCAGCTGTAATGTAAAAAAGTCAACTGCGACTTCATCAACTGCACCAATTGCCCTTGTTATAATATTTTTATTAGGGTGAACCCTTGCACTCTCAGGTTCAAGTTCTCCCATTCTTACCATTTCTTCTACTAACGAATGGTCCTTTGTTATCTGTGTGATTTTATCACCAAGCAGATACAGCCTGCTGTCACCAACATTTGCAACACATGCTTCATCTCCGTCTATCGTGCAGAGAACTATTGTTGTTCCCATCCCCGATAATCTGACATCTTCGTTAGCTTTTTCTATTAATTTTCGGTTAGTTTCCTCAATTGCCCCACGAATAATGGCAATTGTTTCTGTCTCGTCTGAATTTTTAATGGCATCAACTACGGTTTCTACTGTATATCTTGACGCAAAATCACCAGCATTGTGTCCCCCCATGCCATCTGCAACAATAAACAAATTAGGAAGCTTTCCCACCGGATTTTCTGATGTGAAAATATAATCCTGATTTACCTGTCTTATTTTTCCTACATCCGTCATGGAAAATGTCCTCATTATTCCTTCACCTTCTTACTTTGCATATATCGTTTTCTAAGCTGTCCGCACGCCCCATCTATATCGCGGCCCATTTCTCTTCTTATGGTAACATTTATACCGGATTTTTCAAGCTTATTTTTGAAATTTTCAATAACTTTTTTATCCGATTGGACATATTCCCTCTCTTTAATCGGGTTTACCGGTATCAGATTTATATGGCAGTTCTTGCCCTTTAACATTGAAATCAGCTCTTTTGCATCTTGATCCGTGTCATTTACACCGCCCACAAGACTATACTCAAATGTTACTCTTCTTCCGGTTTTATCATAGAAATAATCGCACGCTTCAAGTATCTCATCCAAATTATATTTATTAGCTACCGGCATAAGCGATTTTCTCTTTTCATTATTAGATGCATGCAGTGACAATGCAAGTGTAACTGAAAATTCTTCATCTGCGAAACGCTTTATATTAGGCACAATTCCACAGGTAGATACTGTTAAATTTCTCTGACTTATATGTAAACCATGTTCATCTGTAAGCATTTTTATAAATTTAATCAGATTGTCGTAATTGTCAAAAGGCTCTCCGGTTCCCATTACTACAACATTAGAAACTCTTTCACCTGTATGCTTCTGTATCTGGTAAATCTGCTCTAACATTTCAGAAGGCTTAAGCCCTCTTACAAGCCCATCAAGAGTTGAGGCACAGAAACGGCAGCCCATGCGGCAACCGACCTGTGATGAAATACATACTGAATTGCCATGCTTATATTTCATCCAGACACTCTCAATTACATTATTATCAGGTAATTCAAATAAATACTTTCTTGTTCCGTCTATTTTTGAAATCTGGACATCTATCATTTTCAATGAAATACATTCACAGTTATCATTTAGTTTTTGTCTTAGATTTTTAGACAAATTAGTCATTTCATCAAATGAATCAACCATTTTAACATGCAGCCAGTCATAAATCTGGGCTGCACGGAATTTCTTTTCACCAATCTGTTCACACCAGTTTATCAGTTCATCATACTGAAGTGAACGAATATCTAATTTATCCATAACTTAAGCCTTTCTTCTTAATTTTGCCACGAATGCACCATCACCTTCATGTATGCCAGGAAGAAGCTGAAGCCACCCTTTAGTGGCAGTCTGTGCATCATTTATATTTGAAACGCTGTCTGAAAAGCTTTCTGTTTCAAAAGGAAAATTTTCAGTAAACCATTTTACATTATCCTGATTTTCTGTTTCATTTATTGTACATGTACTGTATATTAAGACACCACCCGGCTTAACATACTGCCATACAACCGATAATATATCTCTCTGCAGCATTGCAAGACCGGCAATATCTTCCTGCTTTACGCGATATCTTATATCTGCTTTTTTTCCGATTACTCCAAGACCGGAACAAGGAAGATCAGCAAGAACAATATCGTATTTATCCTTTGAAGCCGCATCAAAAATCTCAGCATTCATACATACTGCTTTTATATTTTTCATATTGTTTCTTGAAATGTTCTCTTCAATAATTTCGACTTTGTTTTCTGATAAATCTCTTGCTTCAACAATGCCGCTGCCATTTAACATATCAGCAAACTGTATGCTCTTACCTCCCGGTGCAGCGCATACATCTAATATTTTATAATCAGGCTTTACTCCCGATATATTTACTGCCACCATGGCATCTATATCCTGAATCTGAAAATAACCTTTATTAAAACCGAATATATTTTCGATTGAATCAAATCCCGAAATAAATGCCGCCTCTTTAATATACTTACTTCTTCTGACAGTTATTCCCTGATTTTCCAGTTCAGAATAAAATTCTTCACAGTTTATCGCAGATGTATTGCATCTTATGCTTACACCCTGTTTTTTATTTATTCCTTCTAATATTGTTATTATTGTATCTTCATCAAACTGTTTTGACCACTCATCAATTATCCACTGTGGAATGGAATATTTTTCTGACAAAGATTTAAAATAAATATTATCTTTATCCCTTGCTATATTTCTCAATACTCCGTTAACAAAACCTGAAAGCCCTTGAAAACCTCTTTTTTTGGCAAGCTTAACTGCTTCATTGCACACTGCAGAATCAGGTACTGAATCCATATATAACAACTGATAAACACCCATTCTCAATATGTTTCTGACAACAGGCTTCATCTTATTAACTTTTATTTTTGAATATCTGTTTAATACTGCGTCCTCTAAAAGACGATATTCTACAGTTCCTTCAAATAATCGTGTAAGGAATTTTTTCTTTTGTACATCAATATACTGGTATTTTTCCAGTATTGCAGATAATATAAGATGACTGTAAACCTCTTTTTCACAAGTTTCAAGAAGCATATCAAGCACAATCTCTCTTACATTCACTGTAGTTTTATCAGTCACGGTCTCTTCCCCCAAATAGAATTATAAGTCTTAAAAGCTGTAATATAGCTGCCGCTGCAGATGCAACATATGTGAGTGCTGCTGCTGAAAGGACTTTTTTAGTATGTCCTAATTCTTCCTGTCCTAAAATCCCAAGATTTCCAAGAGCTGCAACGGCTCTTGATGATGCATTAAATTCTACAGGAAGAGTTACAAGCTGAAACAATACTGCAAGTGAAAATAATACTATTCCGGTTGTAACGAGCGGCTGCCATGATAAAAACAGTCCGGCAATAATGAAAAACCATGATGCACCTGAGCCAAAATTTGCAACAGGAACAAGTGAACTTCTAATCTGAAGCGGTGCATACTCTTTTTGATGCTGTATAGCGTGTCCACATTCATGGGCAGCTACACCGATTGCTGCAACTGACATTGAGCCATACACACTCTCTGAGAGATTCAAAGTCTTATTTCTCGGGTCATAATGGTCTGTCAGACTTCCGCTTACTCTTTGTATTGTAACATCATAAATACCGTTGGCATGAAGGATTGTCTCTGCCGCCTGTGCACCTGACATTCCACTTCTGCTTGCAACATTACTGTATCTGTTAAATGTTGATTTAACCTTGTAAGAAGCTGCAAGAGATAACAAAACACCAATAAGCACTAAAATATAAGTTGGGTCAAAATAATAATAAAACATAAGCCTAACCTTCTTTCTTTTTTAATTCAGCTGAAAGTTTATTTTTAAAATTTACTCTGAAAAATAATGGTGCCATAACTACAATCGGAAGAACATTACAAAAATATCCTATTCCATTTAATATATCAACCACAGCACCTTTATCTTCTGCAAATTGTGCAATCACATATTCTGCAATTATACATACTACAATTAATATGAGAGCAGCTATGGAAATTATATTACAAACTTTTATTTTCTTCTTAAGTGCTTCTATATTATCCATTATTACCTCCTAAAATCTGTTGCTGCAAATTCTTATGTCAATACCAGATTTTTCATACTACACATACAGTATTATCTTTCATTTGTAAATACTGCTCCATCAGGAATATTATAACCTCTGAGGAAATCTTCTGCGGGCATTCTTTTCTTTCCTTCAAGCTGTATTTCTTCCAAAATAAGTTCCCTGTCTTTGGCAGCGACTCTTATACTTCCATCAGAACAGATAACTTCACCCGGCGTCCTGTCCGTATTCTCACCAACTGATGCATGCCATATTTTAAGCATTTTTCCATTGTAAAAAGTATATGCACTTGGCCACGGATTCAAGCCGCGTATAAGCCGCTCAATTGCCGCTGCATCTGTATTCCAGTCAATGTTTCCAAGCTGTTTTGTAAGCATTTTTGCATAACAGCTTTCCTCATCATTCTGTGGTGTTTTTTTAGCTGTTCCATTTTCAATCTCTTCAACTGTAGAAACGCATAATTTTGCACCCAACTCTGATAATTTATCATGAAGAGAACCACCTGTCTCATCTTCTGAAAGCTCTGTTTCTACTTTTGAAATCATGTCACCCGTATCAAGCCCTACGTCCATCTGCATGATTGTAACACCGCTTTTTTTCTCGCCATTTATTACTGCCCACTGAATTGGCGCCGCACCACGGTATTTTGGCAGAAGTGATGCATGCACATTTATACAGCCATATTTTGGATATTCAAGAAGCTCTTTAGGGAGAATCTGTCCAAATGCCACCACTACTATTAAATCTGCCTCATATTCCCTTAACTTATCCAGATTTTCTCTTTCTTTTATCTTTAAAGGCTGAAAGACAGGTATATTATTGTCAACCGCACACTGTTTTACCGGAGGAAACTGCATTGCCTTTCCTCTTCCCTTTGGTTTGTCAGGTTGTGTAACTACGAGTGTTATATCATGTCCCGCATCTGTCAATGCTTTTAATGTCGGGACTGCAAAATCGGGTGTTCCCATAAAAATAATTTTCATCAAATACCTCCATCTGACTTTAAAAATCAAGTTATAACCAAATGCTGTCACAATCTGTCAAATTACTACTCTGCTTCTCTTTCTGCCGCATTCTGTAAAGGTCCGTTGGCAACATCTCTGTATAAAACACCATCAAGATGGTCACATTCATGACAAATTGCTCTTGCTAAAAGTTCTTCTCCTTCAAGCTCATACTGCTCCATATTTTCATCAAAGAAACGAACCTTAACAACATTAGGTCTTGTAACTATTCCAAATACTCCCGGAAGACTAAGACATGCTTCTTCTCCTGTCTGTTCTCCGCTTCTTTCTATTATTTCAGGATTAATAAGGACAAGCGGCTGTGGTTCTTCATCTTCTCCTGCAACATCTATAACTACAATTCTTTTTAAAACTCCAACCTGTGGTGCAGCAAGTCCAACACCGTTTGCTTCATACATTGTATCAAACATATCATCTATAAGCTCTAATATTCTGTCGTTTACTTCTGTTACCTCTCTGCATTTTTTTCTTAAAACTGCGTCTCCCTCAGTTCTGATTTTTCTGATTGCCATTTGTATTTCCTCCTATATTTGTTATGTTTTTGTTATTAACAAAAATCAAACTGTACTTCAAAATCACATTTATATTTATCCATAAAATGAAGTGTTACTCTCTCAAGATATTCTCTTACCTTTATCAGTAACTCTTCATCTTCACTCTTAAAATAAAATACCTGCCGGTACATATCCTGCAATTTATAAATTACCGCCGGTGCCGGACCTACTATCCGAAGATTATCAATATCAGCCGCTTCAAGCTGCAGTTTTATATATGAAACTACTTTTAACAGCAGTTCTTCTGATTCGGATATAACATAAAATTCCATCATATTTCCTGCCGGTGGATAATTCATAATTTTTCTGTATTTCATTTCCTTCTCATAAAACTGCTCATAATCCTGATCAGCCGCACATTGTATGCAATAATGCTCCGGATTATATGTCTGAAATACAACTTCTCCCGGCAGACTGCCTCTCCCGGCTCTTCCGGCCGCCTGAACAAGAAGCTGAAATGTTCTCTCACTTCCCATATAAGAAGCACTGTTAAGTGACAGGTCTGCTGCCAAAATTCCAACAAGTGTTACATTTTTAAAATCATGACCTTTAACAATCATCTGCGTTCCGATAAGTATATCTGCCTCACGGTTCGCAAAGCTTTTCACTATCTGCTCATGACCTTTCTTACCTTTAGTAGTATCCATGTCCATGCGAAGGACTCTTGCATTTGGAAATTCTTTATTTACAAGGCTTTCTATCTGCTGTGTTCCAGCCTTAAAGCCCATTATATATTTTGAGCCGCACTGCGGACACTTATTTATATCTGATATCTGATAACCGCAATAATGACATATAAGTCTGCCATTAGTATGCTGTGATAACGAAACATCACAGTGAGGACATTTCATAACATGCCCACAACTTCTACATGATACGAATCCGGCATAACCCCTGCGATTCAGAAAAAGCATAATCTGCTCGTTTTTATTAAGTTTTTCATTAATCAGCATCTTAAGCCTGCGGCTGAATATAGAACGGTTTCCTTCCCGCAGTTCTTTTCTTAAATCTTCAACATAAACTTTCGGCATTTCCTGTTCAAAGGCTCTTCCTTTAAGCTCAAGAAGCTTATAAACGCCACATTTTGCCCGGTAATATGTCTCAATCGAGGGTGTTGCAGAACCGAGTATCACAGACGCACCGCATAATGAAGCCCTCTTAAGTGCAGTTTCCCTTGCATGATACTTAGGGGTAACTTCACTTTTATAACTGCTTTCATGTTCTTCATCAATTATTATAACACCTAAATTTGTAAAAGGTGTGAACAATGCGGAGCGCGGGCCTATCATTATCTGTACTTCACCTGATTTTGCACGCTGCATCTGGTCATATTTTTCCCCTGCTGACAGCCTTGAATGTAAAACTGATACTTTATCACCAAAATATCCTGTAAATCTGCTGACTGTCTGGTATGTCAGAGCAATTTCCGGTATCAGTACAATTGCCTGCATACCTTTATTTATTATATATTCTATTATTTTAATATAAACTTCTGTCTTACCGCTTCCTGTTACTCCATGAATAAGATAATTTCTGCGTATATTTTTATCAAAATCATTTAAAACCGTATCCAATACAAACTGTTGTTCGTCATTAAGTTTTTTTACCGTAAAAGTATTGTTATCTTCAACAGGATTTCTGAAAATACGCTCTTCTTCACATACTATAACACCCTCCGAAAGCATTGCCTGCACTGTCTGGGCTGAAATATTAAGCATGTTTTTTGCTTCGCTCATTTTCATGGACTTTCGCTCTATTAAACTATTAAGCAGTCTTTCTTTTGCCTTATACTTTTTTCTATGATACTCTGCCAAAACAGCTTTTGCCCTTAAATCATCAAGATTTAAGCTTAATGTTTTCTCTGATAAGTGTTTTACTTTATTTTTTACGGGCAGCACAACCTTTAATGCCTGTATCATCGTACAACCGTATTTTTCTTTCATCCAGCAGGCAAGCGAAATAAGCTGGCCCTCAAGCACTGTCTTACTTTCTGAAACTTCAATTATTTCTTTTATTTTATCTTTATCATATTGAGGTTCTGAAATTATATCAATTATGAAACCATTAATTTTTCTGTTACTGTTTCCAAATGGAATAACAACACTTGCACCGACAACTGCCTTTTCTTCCCAAAGCTTTGGTATTGCATATTCAAATATTCTGTCCAGTTTTTCATTTACAATATCAATGATTATGCTGGCATATTTCATCTATTATTACCCTCTCGTCCATAGGATATTTTTTTCCTTCTATTTCCTGATAATCTTCATGACCCTTGCCGGCAAGAACTATAACATCCCCCGGTCTGGCATTATGGATTGCATAAGCTATTGCTTCTTTTCTGTCGAGAATCTCGACATATTTTCCATCAGTTTTGTTCATTCCAATTTTAATATCATCAATTATATCCTGTGGTTTTTCATATCGTGGATTATCTGATGTAATTATCGTCAAATCAGCAAGTTTTCCTGAAACTTCTCCCATTTCATATCTGCGGCTCTTTGACCTGTTTCCGCCACAGCCGAATAAACAGACAAGTCTTTTAGGATTATATTCCCTGAGAGTTGTCAAAAGGCTCTCAAGACTCATTGCATTGTGGGCATAATCGATCATCAGTGTAAAGTCATCTGATATTTTTACCATTTCTATTCTGCCCTTAACTTTTGCAACTTTAAGTGCCTTTGTAATATCTTCATCGGACACACCAAAATGGCTGCATATTGCAATTGCTGTCAATGAATTATAAACGCTGAATCTTCCTGGCAAATCAATTTCAACAGGGAAATTAAGCTTTCCGCACACATTATAAGAAATACCAAGATAACCCTGTCCGTTAACCATTTTTACATCTTCTGCGTGAAAATCGGCATCACTGCTAAAGCCATATGTCTCAACTTCGCATGTGTGACCTTCTAACACCTGCTTATATCTCTCATCATCACAGTTTACAATACCAACTTTGCACTGTTTAAACAATAATCCCTTACAATGCATATACTCTTCAAAATCTTTATGCTCTCCCGGACCGATATGGTCTGGTTCGATATTTGTAAAAATTCCATAATCAAATATAAAACCTGCTGTTCTGTGCAGCATAAGCGCCTGGCTTGACACTTCCATAACGACACAGTCACAGCCTTCATCTGCCATCTGTCTGAATGTTTTCTGAAGTACAGTGGATTCAGGTGTTGTATTTTTTGAAGGAATAGTCTTATCTCCAATTATTGTCTCAATTGTACCGATAAGTCCCACTTTATATCCTGAATTTTCCAATATTGATTTTACCATATATGTTGTGGTAGTTTTTCCTTTTGTTCCTGTTATTCCTATTACTTTAAGCTCTTTTGCCGGATGATTATAATAAGCTGCTGCAATGCATGCCATTGCATATCTTGAATCTTTAACTTTAATAACCGTCACATCATCTGCGGCATCAACACTGTCTTCGACAATAAGAATCTTTGCGCCCTTTTCAACTACTTCCGGAACAAATTTATGCCCGTCTGATACATTACCTTTTATACAAAAAAACAGACTGCCTTCTGTTACCTTTCTTGAATCATTCACTATATCGGTAACATTAACATCAATGCGGCCCTGTATGCAGTCATAATCCAAGCCATCTAACAAATCCACTAATGCTTTCATCAAACAAACTCCTTTCCATAAAGACATTCTATTTATTTTAACATACTTTTTTACAAATGTCCATTTTCTTCATTCTTTTTTCTCTCTTCTCTGCTTTCTTCATTTATTTTCTGACTTATTCCTTCACTTATTTTCTTTTTTGCAGATTTAACTGTTACCATTAAAATTATAAAACCAATTGCCGCCCCAATCAAAAAACAACCTGCTAAAAATAATATATTTTTCATTTATCACGCATATTCCTTTCTTTTTGTACTGTTTTAACCGCAAATAAACATATTTTCAAGTAATATGATATATCAATTTGATAAAAATATCAAGTTTTATAATTTGTTTATTTTTTGAACACAGTTTGAACACAGTTTCAAGGTATTCTAATAAAGGATAGTAGTTAAGCACTCACTATCTCTCCCCCCCTCATAAAAGTGGAAAGGACCAAAAGAACGTAACTTTTGGTCCTTTTCGTATGCAAAAATATATTTTCACAACTATTTATATACTTATTATACTTATACACTGATATACTCCTTCACTTATTGTTTACAGTAATTGAATGATAGGTGTTGAGCGATAATTGAATTAAATAATAATTGAATTCTATTTTATAAAAAAATCAATTATTACTAAATCCATATGAAAAGAAAAAACAATATAAAACAGAATAACCGCTAAATAAAAAAAATTAATAGCAGAACAAAATAAAAAGTCCGGGAAGACCGTGTTTACAAGACTTCCCAGACTTTATTTTTATGCTGTTACTCCAATACAGTAACTACTGCATCTTTATATAATTTTTCTCTGTCTTCTTCTTCAAAGTATCCTGTTGCCATTGTAAGTGCATTTGCACTTGAAACTGAAACAGCATATTTTAACATTTCTTCTACAGAATATTCTCTCTTAATTCCAACAGCAAAAGCTGCAACCATTGAATCACCGCAGCCTACCGTATTAACAGGCTTTATTTTTGCCGGTTTTCCATGATAAACATGTTCATCAGTAATTACGAGTGCTCCGTCTGCACCAAGTGAAATTACAACATATTTTATTCCGCTTCTCTGAAGTTTTTTACCGTTTTCAATAAGTTCTTCCCTGTTATTTATTGAAACACCGAGAAGAGCTTTGATTTCATCTGAATTAGGTTTTATCATTGTTGGTTTTGATTTAATACCTTCTTCAAGTAATTTTCCACTTGTATCAAGGAGTACAGGTGTATTTTTCTGCCTTGCCTGTTCTATCATTTTGCCATATATATCAGTTCCGACGCCCTTTGGCACACTTCCTGAAATTGTTATAACATCACTTTTATCTATTATTTTTGAGAACTCATTCATGAACTCTTCGATTTCTTCTTCTGAAACTTCGGCACCCGGCTCTAAAAACTCTGTGGAAGTTCCATCAGCAGCCAATACATTAATACATGAACGTGTCTCATTTTTTGTGTGAACAAATTCACTTGGCACATTCTGCTCTTTTAACATATCTTCTACATACGCACCTGCATGTCCGCCTACAAATCCCGTTGCCAGAACTTCTTCACCACACAATTTTGCAACTTTTGCAACATTAAGGCCTTTACCTCCTGGAGTATTCGTACATTTCTGTACTCTCATTACTTCTCCCTGATTAAAATCACCAATTACATATGCCTTATCTACCGCAACATTAAGTGTTACTGTCGTAATCATTTAAAAACTCTCCTTTTCACTGTAAAAGGAGAACAACTATACAGTTCTTCTCCTTTTGCAATAATTATTATGTATACGATTATTTTTTAGTATAACCATTCCAACCTGGAATTTCTCCATTGATGTCCCAAAGATCCTGCCAATCGTCTGCACCTTCCCAAAGGAATACCTGTCCTTTGATAAGACGGCAATTCTTATCAACAGTCTTTAATATTTCAATTTCTTTATCTGTAAGAGGGTCCATGAAGCTGCTCTGTAAATTGCTCATATATTCATTTCTGTGAATTGAGAACGGAATTGGAGAATGACCTCTCTGAACTGCCCATTTTAAACAGATAACAGCAGGATGAACTCCATGAGCTTTAGCAATTTCCTGAATTTCAGGTAATTCAATATCAGCAACATCTGTATCAGTCTTATCTCTGTCTGGTCTTGTTGGAGAACCAATTGGACAGAAACCTATAATCTGAATATCATTTTCTTTACAGAAATCGTATAATTCAGGCTGCTGGAAACATGGATGAAGTTCCATTTCATTTACAGCAGGTTTAATACGACAATCTCTTAAAATAAGTTTTAATTTTGGAATTGTAACATTAGATACACCAATGTGTTTAACAAGTCCCATATCAACTAATTTTTCCATCTGTCTCCAGCATGCCATGAATTCTTCATGGATATATGGTCTTGATAATGGGTTTCTTGTATCACCGTCACATCCTGGTGGATGATAGTTAGGGAATGGCCAGTGTACAAAGTATAAATCAAGATAATCTAATCTTAAGTCTTTTAATGTCTTTGCACATGATAATAAAACATCACCTTTACCATGCATATCATTCCATACCTTTGATGTAATGAATAAGTCTTCTCTCTTAACACCGGCGTCCATAGCTTTCTCCAAAGCTGCACCGATTAAGTGTTCATTTCCATAACATGAAGCACAGTCTACAAGACGATAACCTGACTTAACTGCGTCTTCAATTGCATTAGCAATATCTTCTCCTGAAAAACGGTCTGAACCAAATGTTCCAATACCTATTCCCGGCATTTTAGCACCGGTATAAAGTGTTCTCTGTGGTACTTTAGAAGGATCTACAGCATCCACTGGAATTGTATTTTCTGACATATTCTAACCTCTCTTCTTATTATTTTATTTTATGATGATGCCGGTTAAAACACAATATTTTACTGCATAAAAACTCATGCACCATATTTATATATATTCTACTACATATTTAATGAATTGTCATTAAATATTTTTGTAAATTATTCATAATGTATTTATATTATGCCTCGCTGTCAATTAAGATTTTACCCTTAACTGTTCCGGGTGTTTTATACATTTCAAATGCATCTGCAATCTTACTTAAAGGCATTTTCTTAAATATCAAATCCTCGTTAAATTTTAACTGACCTGTCTTGAAATAATGTGCTGTTAAATCCCATTCTTTTCCAGGGAATGGAGCACTGTAAGACATCCATGAACCTGTAAGCATAAATTCCTGACGATTAATGTTTTCCCATTCTTTTACTGTAAATGAGAGTTCTTTTGTAGGAGTTCCGATAAAACATACTCCTGCTTTATTTGCAGCAAGTTCAAATGCCATATGCATTGTAATTGTATTTCCAGCTGTCTCATAAACAAAACCATAACCCTTATTATCTGTAAGAGCCATTGCCTGTTCCACATAATCTTTATCAAGTGTATTAATAACAGCATCTGCACCAAGCTTTAATGCCAAATCAAGTCTTTCCTTACTGATATCAAATACAACAACCTTCTTAGCACCAAAAATCTTAGCCCACTGCATCGTGAACATACCGATTGTACCGCCACCTAAAATAGCAACACATTCACCGCCATGATAATTTACTCTGTTGAGCCCATGAAGTGCTACAGTTGATGGTTCAAAGAAAGCACCCTGCTCAAATGATACTTCATCATCAAATTTTACTGCATTTAATTCTGGAACTACTACATATTCTGCAAAGCTTCCAAATTCTCTTGAACCGATAAAACTATAATGCTTGCATAATGAATAGTTACCTTTCTGGCAGTCTTCACATTTCATACATGGTACAAGTGGAACTCCTGAAACACGGTCTCCCGGTTTTACTCTTGTTACACCTTCACCAACTTCCTCTACAGTACCTGAAAATTCATGTCCGAGTACATTTGGGAAATAATGACACGCATCTCCATTTACACGAGGAATGTCAGAACCACAAATTCCTGTATATTTAACTTTAATTAATACCTGGCCTTCTTTTGGCTGTGGTTTTTCGATATCTTCATAACGGATATCTTCTCTTGCATGAACTACTCCTGCTTTCATTTTAATGCTTCCTTTCTCATCTGATATTCTAATATTTTGAAAATGTATCCTTCAAATCTTCATATAATTCAAGATACAGTTCCATCGATTTCTTATATTTCTCGTGATTTTCCATATTTGGCTTCTGTTCTCTTGTGACAACAATCGTCTCTTTTACTGCCGACTCAAAGCTTTCATACATACCGATACCAACTCCGGCAAGTATAGCTGCACCAAGCGTTGTGGCAGTATCGGATGCAGGAACTTTTATAACTTTTCCTGTTACATCTGCTTTTATCTGAGTCCATAAAATACTGTTTGCAGAACCACCCATAGCAAGAAGTTCTCCAACTTCAACACCTGTCTGCGCGGCAGTTCTTAAGTTATGCTCTAATGAATATGCAACACCCTCTAATGCTGCACGAACCATATGACCCTTAGTCTTATCAAAACCAAGTCCATAGAAAACACCTTTCGCATCAGCATTCCAGATAGGTGAACGTTCTCCTGCCATATATGGTAAAAATGTAACTCCGTCCGAACCTGGGGCGATATTTTCTGCAAGTGCTGTAAGTTCATCAAATGATTCATTCTTACCAAGTTCACTCTTAAACCAGCGAAGTACACCGCCTCCGCCTACAGTACCGCCCTGAAGAAGCCAGTGTCCAGGAACTACATGAGGACTTAAAATAAGCTTCGGGTGTGCAACTGCCTCATCAAGACATATACTCATTCCGCCAGCCTGACCGCCCTGTTCCTGAGTCTGACCTTTCTTATATACTCCGGCACCGAGTGTACCACACGCAGCATCCAAACCTCCGGCAACAACCTTTGTTCCGACAGCAAGACCTGTTATTTTTGCAGCTTCTTCTGTTACCTCACCTATTACGCTGTGACATTCTACAAGCTCAGGCACTTTATCAACTGTTAAACCTAATTTTCCAGCAAGCTTCTCGTCATACTGACATTTCTTCATATCAAAGAAATGTATACCATAACCCTGGGATAAATCCTGAGTCATATTGCCTGTAAGCTTCATGCCTATATAACTGTTACTCTGTAAAAATTTATATGTATTGTTGTATATTTCAGGCTTATTTTCCTTAAACCAAAGCATCTTTGGCGTAGTATAAGCCGGCTCAAAACCATTTCCGGCAACTTCAAATATTTCATCAAAACCTACTTCTGATACAACTCTTTCACATATATCTCTTGCACGTGTGTCCATCCATATAGGTGTATTGTGCAGACAGTTTCCAGCTTTATCTACAGGAATGGCAGACCAGCTCTGTCCATCTATTCCTATTCCTGCTATATCATCTGCTGATACAGTTTTTAAAATTTCTTTGATTCCATCGACTATCGCATTCCACCATTCATCCGGGTTCTGCTCAACCCAGCCTGGATTCGGATAGTATAATTTGTATGGTTTGTTTGTCTGAGCTATAACTTTTCCGGATTTTTCAAACACCGCAACTTTACATGCAGATGTTCCAATATCTATTCCAAGTAATAATTTTGCCATTATTCTATTTAGCCTTTCCATCTGCGCCGCAGACTTTCATACGGTTCATTACTAACTGTTTTACATTTTCTCTTCCTACTGCACCATATTTCTTAGGGTCAATAGTCTCAGGATTATCTGCAAGTACTTTCTTAACGCCTTCGCTGTATGCAATTCTTAATTCTGTTGCGAAATTTACTTTACAGATACCTCTCTTAATGCTTTCTTTAACAGCATCATCTGATAAACCTGATGCACCATGAAGTACAAGCGGAATATCAACAACTTTACGAATTTCAACAAGACGATCTAAATCAAGCTTTGGTTCACCCTTGTATACACCATGAGCTGTACCAATTGCAACAGCTAATGAACTTACACCTGTTCTCTCAACAAATTCTTTTGCTTCTAAAGGATCAGTATATCCACCGTCTCCACCGTCTAAATCATCTTCTTTTCCACCAACTTTACCAAGCTCTGCTTCAACAGGAATATCAGAAGGTGCACATGAATCAACAACTCTCTTACTTACTACTATATTTTCTTCAAAAACACTGTGTGAACCATCAATCATAATTGAAGTATAACCTGTTCTTAAAGCCTGCATAGCAAGTTCAAAACTGCTGCCGTGGTCTAAATGAATTGCAACAGGAACACTTGCTCTCTCTGCTGCGGCTTTAACATTTGCATAATAAAAATCTAAACCTGCATATTTAACTGTTGATGGGGTTGTCTGCATAATAACCGGTGCCTGAAGTTCTTCGGCAGCAGCTAAAACAGCCTGAACCATCTCCATATTTTCTACATTGAAAGCACCTACTGCATAATTTTCTTTCTGTGCTTTTAATAACATTTCCTTTGTCGTAACTAATGGCATAATATATTCATTCTCCTTTACATCATTTTACATTTATCTTATATCTAATAAATATAAATGTCAATATTTTTTGCGTAATTCAACAGCTATTTAAGCAAGAAAAGAGCTGTCCATCAAAGGACAGCTCTTTACCTATTGGCACTTATCTATTATTATATTTCTATATCAATAATTAGTTCTGACCAACTTTTCTTTTCTTGTATACTACTGCAACTGCTGCGCCAGCTACTGCAATAATAATGATTGGAAGTACCACATTAGAAGTATCTCCAGTCTTTCCTGATGTTGTAGAAGCTGCTGCAACTTCGCTTCCGTCATCATTTGACATTTCCTTGTCAATTACTGCATAATTTCCAAGTTTATCTGTCTCAATTGTGATGCTCTTACCATCATCTGATAATACACCTTCATAAACTGTTCCATCTTCACCCATAACGACTACATTAGCAGCTGTATAACCATCTGGAATAGCTAAAGTAATCTTGAACTTTCCGTTAGGAGTTACTGAACCGTCTTCTGATTTAGCTGTGTATACTGCCATCTGTTTTGATGCGATATCATCATTCTTAGCAACTAATGCTTCAAATGCTGCATATACATTTGCATCTGAAGATGTTCCAAGCATACCTAATACTAACTGAGCATCTGCAGGGATAACATTCTTGTTAGCTGTTACAGTAACACCGCCATATGTCCATGTTACCATATCGCCATCTGTCTGACCTGCAACTTTCTGTTCATCAGTTGCACCACCTGGTGTTTTATTTCCACCATTATCATCTGTAGGTGCTGTTGTTGGCTCTGTTGTCTGGTCTGGCACTTCTGTCTTAACCTGTTCTTCATAAAGCTTTTTAATCTGGTCTGATGACAAAGCTGTTGAATAGTAAGCAATATCATCGAAGTATGATGTGTAAGTTCTCTCAAATGTTGCATCTGAACCTAATTTGTTAGCATAACCAACATAAGCTGATGTTGTTGGATCTGATAAGAATGTAAGTAATGGAAGAGCAAACTGATTGTTTGAACCACAGTTATTCTTATCTGCTTTATAACCATCATAGATTCTTCCATAGTAACCATCATAGAATCTCAATCCAAAGAAGTTAGGAGCATTTGTTCCCTTATCATACATGTTGTTAGGTAATTCCTCACCATCATAGTAAATCTTAAGTCCTGAGTTCTCCATTACCATAGATACCATATGCCATGATGACATTGTCTGTAATCTTTCAATATATTCATTGTACTTATCTAATGATTCCTGTTCAAATTCATTCTTTGATGAATCAATGTTACCATTTCTCTTAGTACTGAATAAGAAGTTGTTTCCTAAGCTCTGGTATGTTGCATTTGTTGAGCCTTCATAGAAGAAACCATCACATGCTGTTGTAAGGTAGAGAAGTGAAGCTGATTCTGTTCCCTTAACTGTTGCACCCATCTTGTCATAATTCTTAACTTTCTTTGTATCCATGAATGAAAGTGCTACTGACTGAGCTACAGTCTGTTTGCTTCCTTTACCCTGTGCAGGTTCTTTTACCCAGAAGTTAACTGTTGCACCAGTTAAATCTAATCCTGCAAATGGGTTATTACTTAATTTAACTGCACTTGTTCCTGAAGCTTTATTGTTCTGAATTGCTAATACATTTCCTCTTGATGCATCAGATACAACTGCAGGGTCTGCACCCTCAAGATTAGTATCTACTGTACCAAGTGTTGTTCCGTTAGAACCATTCATTGTTCCATCATCAAATGTGAATGATTCAACCTGTGCTAATGCAGGTGCTGCTTCTTTTGAAGCTTTTGAATTATCATATAATGCTTTAGCCTGTTCATCTGTCAATGGTACATCATAGAAGTTAAGGTCATCAAGCATTGTACCGTCTGCTGTACCATATGCCATATCAATACCGTTACAATCTGCAGCATATCCGTTACCACCGATATATAACTTAGTATTTGCATCTGATAACCAGTCAAGCATTGTTATTGAGCAGCTGTTAGCAGGTGACTCATTAGCTGTACCATCTGCTGACCAGTCTGAAATATTAGATTCATCATATCCGAAAATACCATCCATGTAACCGATACCACGTCCCTGATTAAATGCTTTACCTGCATTCATCTTCTGGAAATCAGATTCATTATCTGTTCCACCGCAATATCTGTAGCTTTCTTCAGGATCAATCTTCTCACCATCTACATAGAAGTAAACCATATCATTCTGGATTACAACTGTTACGAAATGCCAGTCAACTGTTGTTTCTTCTTCACCTAATGTTGTAGCAGTTGCATCGCCATTAAAGAAGAACTGATTATAAACATCAAACTGACTGAACTCTTCACCATTCTTATACTGTGTAGTATTAGGGTTAGTAATCTTAGTTCCTTCTACAGGCTTAACACTTCCGTCTGTCTGCTGTTCTGTACGATAATCATCATTTCTGAATGCAAAGTCATCAGAAGTTGAGATTGACATTGAACCTTTGATTGCTTCTTCACGGATTAAACTCTTTGAAGAATAACCTGCTTCAAAATTATCTTCTTTTGCGTATCTGTATTTGAATTTGCTGTATAAGCCTTCATCAACTACTGTCTCACCTGCTAATGAAGCAATTTTGTATTCATTACCATCAGCATCTGTTACAGTAATTTTTCCTTTAGAAGCTTCTGTAGGAATATACCATCCACCTTTAACAGATGCTCCTTCACTATTCTTAGGATAGTTAGGATTAAAACGAATTAAAACTCCATAGTTCTGATAAACTTCATATGTGTTACCATCTGCATCTGTCATTATAGATGTATCACCCATTGAATATCTTGGATCTGATTCACTGTATTCCTGACATGCAGTGTACTTCATATAGTCATCTTTCTGCATTGTTACAAGTCCGTCATTATTGAAGTTAATGATACTGGAGTTAACACCACCTGCAACATTTCCGTCAGCATCTTTTTCTTCTGCTGCTTTAACCCAGTAAGAAATTGAAACACCCTTTGTCCAGCCTGTCTCTTCATTGTATTCTTCTGAAAGATCAAGACCTGCAAATGGGTTCTTAAGACTAATCTGGCTTTCTGCTGTTACAGCTTCCTGTAAAACTTTACCTACAGGATATTTTGAATCAAGTTCATCACTTACTTTCTTCTTGAATTCAGGAATCTCTACTGTTCCATCAAGAGAAAGTACATTACCCATTTTTGAATCATAAGCTGTTGTAGGCTGGTTTCCTACTACAGCTCTCTTGTATTCCCCTGCTTCAATAAATGGAGTATCAGTCATAGCATAAACAATATGACCTTTTGTATCATACTTATAGTTACCTTTGTCGTCTTTATCTTCTTTGAACTTAAGCACTTCTGCTGATTTAACAACTTCAAGACCGTTCTTTGAAGCTTCTCCTGCAAAACCACTTTCAAAATCAACACTCATAATCGGTGTCGGAACATCTGTTGAACCTTCAGCATCTACTGATGAAGATTCTACCTTTGATGAAAGATAAGAAGTTGTAGGCACTGCTAATGCAAGAGCTAATGCTGCAGCAACGATTGCTTTAATTCTCTTAGCAGTCTGCGGTGCTACTCTGAATTTCTTCATAACATTACATCCTTTCTCACTTAAAATATTTTGTTTAACCCTTTGTGCCATAGGTCTGTTATAAGTTTACTAAAATATTTCAAAAAAATCAAGCTATTTCTTCCATTTTTTTAACTTTTTTTTAATAATTTTCATTATACTTATAAATCAAACAATGAAATCTGATTACTTTTCGGTAAATTTCCTAAAATCCCCAAATCATTCATTAAATCGACCACTTTCTGACTTGCCTTGCTTCTGTTCTTAAAATCATCTCTTGACAGGAATTTTCCGGCTTTTGCAGCCTCAACAACCTGGTCAGCAGCTTTATCGCCAAGTCCGTCAAGTGAATCGAGTGAAGGCATGATTTTTCCATTGACAATCTGAAAACGGTGTGCTTTTGCTTTATATATGTCAATAGGTTCAAATTCGTAACCCCTTGCATACATTTCACGCACCACTTTCATATCACGCAATGTATCATCATCAGAGGCTGTTCTTTTTTCTGTTTTTGCCTGATTTTCAGCAATATATCTGTCAAGTGCCTGTCTTCCCATGCACATAAGCTCATAGTTAAAAGCCGAGGCTCTTATGCTGAAAAATGCGGCATAGTACGCAAGTGGGTGATATACTTTAAACCATGCAATTCTAAAAGCCATCATAACATATGCTGCGGCATGTGCTTTAGGGAACATATATTTTATCTTTTTACACGACCAGATATACCAGTTAGGTACTCCGACCTCTTTCATCGCCTTTTCCCACTCTTCTTTTAAACCTTTACCTTTACGGACAGATTCCATAATTGTAAATGAAAGCTCTTTATCCATTCCCATATTAATAAGGTAGACCATTATGTCATCTCTTGTACAGATTGCTGTAGAAATAGTTGCGTCTCCATTTTCAATAAGTGTTTTCGCATTTCCAATCCATACATCTGTACCATGCGCAAGTCCTGCAATTCTGACTAAGTCTGAAAATGTTTTCGGCTTGGTATCTATAAGCATCTGTATGGCAAATTCTGTTCCAAATTCAGGAATACCTATTGAGCCGAGCTTACAGCCGCCTATGTCTTTTGGTTCTATGCCAAGTGCTGATGTATCAGCAAAAAGGGACATTACTTTCTTATCATCAAGTGGGATAGCCTTTGCATCAAGCTGTGTTAAATCTTCTAACATTCTTATCATGGTAGGATCATCATGGCCGAGTATATCAAGTTTTAACAGGTTATGGTCAATGGAATGGTAATCAAAATGTGTTGTAATCGTCTTTGTTGTCATATCATTTGCAGGGTGCTGAACCGGTGTAAATGAATTTATATCTTCTCCATGAGGAAGAACAATTATGCCTCCCGGATGCTGTCCTGTACTTCGTCTTATACCTTCACAGCCTTTTGCAATTCTTGTTATCTCACACTTTCTTTTTCTGACACCGCGCTCTTCATAATATTTTTTCACATATCCAAAGGCGGTCTTTTCTGCAAGAGTGCCTATTGTTCCGGCTCTGTATGTCTGCCCCTTGCCAAAAATTACTTCTGTGTAATCGTGTGCATGGTTCTGATATTCACCTGAAAAGTTAAGGTCAATATCAGGCTCTTTATTTCCCTTAAATCCCAGGAATGTTTCAAATGGTATGTCAAATCCTGCTTTAACCAGTTTTTCACCACATTCAGGACAATCCTTATCAGGCATATCGCAGCCTGAACCCCCGGCATATTTTCTTACATCAGGCGAATCAAAATCACTGTAATGACATTTTGCACAGTAATAATGAGGTGAAAGGGGATTAACTTCTGTTATCCCTGCCATTGTTGCTACAAATGACGAACCAACAGAACCTCTTGAACCTACGAGGTATCCATCTTCGTTTGATTTCCATACAAGCTTCTGTGCAATTATATACATAACTGCAAAACCGTTACTTATAATGGAATTAAGTTCTCTTTCAAGTCTTTCCGTTACAATTTCAGGAAGATTTTCCCCATACATTGAATGTGCTGTGTCATAACAGATTTTTCTTAAAGTCTTGTCAGAATCCGGAATAACAGGCGGACATTTATCAGGTCTTACCGGGTCCATCTTTTCTATTGAATCTGCAATTTTATTTGTGTTAGTTATAACTATCTCTTCTGCTTTTTCACTTCCAAGATATTGAAATTCCGCAAGCATTTCTTCTGTGGTACGCAAATACAGCGGCGCCTGCATATCGGCATCTGCAAAACCTTTTCCTGCCATTATTACTCTTCGGTAAACTTCGTCCTCAGGGTCAAGAAAATGCACATCGCATGTTGCGACAACAGGCTTGTCAAATTCTTCACCGAGTTTTACGATTTTTCTATTTAATTCCTGCAAATCTTCTATTGTCTGAGGCTCATAATCATCACTTCTTATCATAAATTCATTATTTCCAACCGGCTGAATTTCAAGATAATCATAGAAATTTACAAGACGGGCTATTTCTTCATCGCTCTTTTCCCATAATACTGCTTTAAATAACTCTCCGGCTTCACACGCAGAACCAAGTATAAGCCCTTCTCTGTTTTTAATAAAATCTGACTTGGGTATTCTCGGTCTTCTGTTGTAGTATTTCAAATGTGAATTTGATATAAGTCTGTACAGGTTTGTTCTTCCCGTAACATTTTTTGCAAGAATTATTGCATGATATGTTTCCATCTTCTTAATACGGTCATCAGACGCAATTGTCCATTCATTGACCTCATCAAGTGTTGTCAAATCTCTTTCTTTTAACATATCAATAAATGCAAGGTAAATTTTTGCTGTACATTCCGCATCATCTACTGCCCTGTGATGGTTAAGAAGAGGTATCTGCAGTGCTTTTGCAACAGTATCAAGCTTAAACCTGTTAAGGTTAGGCATAAGAGCCCTCGCAAGGGATACCGTATCAACAGATGTAAATTCATGCTCAATACCGAGTCTTTTGCAGTTTTCTTTCAAAAAGCCCATATCAAAATCTGCATTATGGGCAACCATGACAGCATCACCGATAAACTCAAGAAACTCTGGCAGTACATTTTCTATCTGTGGTGCGTCAATGAGCATTTCGTCTGTAATGCTTGTTAATTCTACAATTTTAAAAGGTATAGGTTCATTAGGATTAACAAATGTGCTGAATCTGTCTGTTATTTTACCGTCGACAATCTTAACTGCTCCGATTTCTATAATTTTATTTTTCTTATAACTTTTACCTGTTGTTTCTAAATCAAATACAACAAAACTGTCATTGATGCTCTGGTTTTTGGAATTGACAACGACTTCTTTAAGGTCATCAACAAGATATGCCTCAACTCCGTAAATAACCTTGAAATCTTCGCCATTCTCATATTTTCCTTTAAGCTTGTCCATAGCATGAAACGCTTCTGTAAATCCCTGAACGACACCGTGGTCAGTAATTGCAAGTGCCGGGTGTCCCCATTCAAGGGCACGCTGTAATATATCCCCTGCACTTGTAACTCCGTCCATATCACTCATTTTAGTATGGCAGTGAAGCTCTACACGCTTCTTAAGTGCCTTATCCACACGCTTTGATGTAAAATCAGGTATTTTCTTTATTCCAACTACTGAACCGATTGTTATTTCTCCGTCAAAACGATCAACAGAAGCGTAGCCTTTTATTTTGAAAAATTTACCTGTTTTAACCTCTCCTAAAATCTCAGCTTTTTTTTCATTTTTCATGAACAGTTTTATAGTTATAGTATCTGTAAAATCTGTCACATCAAAAATTGCTATTGTCTTGTCACCCTTGATTTCTCTTGTCTCTAAACTGATTACTTTTCCCTTGATGACAACTTCGCCCTGCTCTTCAACTACATCTTTGATTTCCAGAACTTCGTCTTCAAAATCTCTTCCATAAATAACATCTGGATTGTCTGCTCTTCCGATTGGTTTCCATGCCTTTTTATTGTCATTAAAACGCTTATTAAACTTACCTGGATTATTAGTTATTGCATCATTATTCTTTTTAGTTTTATCTTCGTTCTTCTTATTTTCTTTTGCAGACACTTTTTCCTGTTTTTCAGAAGCTTCCTGTTTATGTTTTTTTGCATTATCAGCCAGTTGTGAAACTGCCTGCCTTGATGCTCTTGAAATTATTTCTTCTTTTTCCTTTTCGTGCGCTTTTATTTTATCTTCATCAATTGTTTTATATTCTAAATAAATTTTAGTGTCGAATCCACATCTTTCTACAAAAATCTTCTCAAGTATTCTTCTTAATTCTTCGGACTTTTCTCTTGCAATAACAGTGTCTTCAACTGCAAGTGACAAAGTGTCTTCATCTGTAAATGTACAGTCTGCTTTAAGCAGTATATTGTACTCTATATTGCTTGTGTTTTTTAATTCGGTATAAATACTGTCTTTGTACACAGCATAAAGCTTCTTTGGTGTATACTGTGCGGAAAGCCTGTATTTTTCCATTATTTTAACCCTGATATTTACGCCGTTAAAACACTGTCTTTGTATTTCTTTTTCTACGAAATATATATCTTCTTTCTGAATAAGATAATCACTCACAATATAGACTGTTATGAGCGTTCTGTCTTTATTAGAAGAAACACGACGAATCCTGACTTTTTCAAATAATTTCTGCCGCTCCCCGGTTAATGTTAATGTCGCAAAAACATCAAAAAATTTCTTTTCTTCCATATAATCCCTGCCAATTATTTTTTATAAGATAAAATTTCTTTTTTCAGTTCAGAAAGTAAATCTTCTTCTTTAACTTTCCTTATAACCTCGCCTTTTTTTATAATGAGTCCTTCATTTATTCCACCGGCAATTCCCAAATCAGCCTCTTTAGCTTCGCCAGGACCATTTACGACACAGCCCATTACTGCAATTTTCAAATCAGCATCTATGTCCTCGACCATTTGTTCGACTTTATTTGCAAGTGAAATCAAATCTATCTGTGTACGTCCGCAAGTAGGACATGATACAACCTCTATTCCGCCTTTTCTTAGTCCTAATGTGCGGAGTATTAATTTAGCTGACTTTATCTCTTCAACCGGACTTCCTGTTAATGATACTCTTATTGTATCTCCAATGCCCTGATGCAGAATCAGTCCTAAACCTATGGCAGACTTTATATTTCCCGCAAGAAGTGTGCCTGCTTCTGTAATTCCGACATGAAGCGGTAAATCGGTTTTATCTGCAATCAGTTCGTGTGCCCTGACACACATTAAAACATCAGATGACTTTATACTTATAACTAAGTTGTCATATCCTAAATCTTCTATATATGCAACTTTATCAAGTGCACTCTCAACAAGTCCCTCTGCTGTAACTCCGCCATATTTTTTTACCAGTTCTTTTTCCAGGGAACCACTGTTTACCCCTACACGGATAGGAATATTTCTTTCTTTAGCCACATCAACTACAGCCTTAACTCTGTCTTTTGAGCCTATGTTACCCGGATTGATACGGATTTTGTCTGCCCCGTTTTCCATTGCCGCAATTGCAAGCCTGTAATCAAAATGAATATCTGCAACTAACGGTATATGAATCTGCTCTTTTATCTTTGATAAAGCTTCTGCTGCCTCCATTGTAGGCACTGCACATCTTATAATCTGACAGCCGGCTTCTTCTAATTCAAGTATCTGTGCTACGGTAGATTTAACATCTTCTGTCTTTGTATTTGTCATTGACTGTATTGCAATAGGATTGTCCCCTCCAATATAACAGTCTCCTATTTTTACAACTTTAGAATTTCTCAATTCATTATCCTCCTTCTATAACTGCTTAAGTATCGCTAAAGCATCAGAAACATCAACTTCTCCACTCTCATCAACATCTGCAAGTTTTTCCTGTTCTTCTGTCAAAGTGATAAGACCTGTCTGTGACTGCATAATCATATATGCGTCTGACACATCAATTTTCCCATCACTGTTGACATCACCTTTTTTCGTGTTATTGTTATATGTATTTTCTAAATTTATAGTATAAGTAAGAGATTCCCCATCACTTCCGGTACATGTAACAATTATTTTATTTTCTGTGAGTTTATCATCTACAGCAATATCAGCTGATGATGAGTATGCAAGCGCACTTACAGCAGGCATTGTTGTTATGTCAACCTTATCTTTTACTGTATATTCAGTCTTATACGGGTCAAATTCTTCGCTAAACTCATAACCATCTAATGAAAGAGATGAAAGAACACAGTTTACTGAGCCATTATAAGTCGGACAGTCGTTAGAATAATCAGGCATATTAAGATATACAGGCACATAATAAGTAACTACAGCTTCATCAAAGTCTTTGTATGCTCTCTTCATAATTGATGACTCTGAAGCTGCTGCCTGTAAATTTGTCATATATTGATGCCAGTAATATCCGTTTCCACCATCAACCACATCAAATTTTTCTAAATAAAGTGTATCCTGGTCAACTAAAATATATTTTTCCGCAACTATTTTTGCTCCGCCTTTTATGGCCTTCTCCGGAGTATCCCATCCTTCGTTTTTAGCTCTTTGAAGTCCGTTATACATTGAATTATGCTCGGCAGAAGGCGAAGCTCCTATATTAAAGAAATTGTAATATCCGTCAAATTCGCTGTATGCATCGTCTTTTTTATCAAATGTACTGTTACTGCCGGATGAACCTACTTCCTGCCGGCATCTTGCAGCCAGATGATAAGGATTAACACCACATTCCTTTCCGGCCTCCATAAATATTCTGTAATATTCCTCACTGTCCATAAATGTGCCACTGAGTACATTTGCAATTCCTTCAAGTGTCTGCTCTCCATCAATATATTTAAGGCTTTCAAACTGAAGTATTTCGCCATTTTCTCTCAAAAAATTCCTTGGGTCGAGATAATATTTAACAACTGACTTTGATGCCGCAACCCATGAAGAACCGTCTAAACCAATCCATGTATTATTGTTCCAGTCATAAGCTCCCTCTTCAAGTGATTTCCATGAAGAATTGCTGCTTACCGGCACAAGATTTGCTCCAAGCTCACTTTCTTTTTCAACAACAGTATTCCACTCAAGTCCTGTCGGCAATGCAACAAATGTCCATGTCGGGTGAGCCTTATGCAATGCTCTTAAATACACACGGTAACTTTCAGGGAAATTCTGCAGTTCAAGATACTGCTCATATTCTTTATCTTCATCCGCACCAACTTGTGGCAAAACTGTCCTTATATAATTTGAATGCATATATCCGGTCATAGTTTCACCATCAAGGACAAACTCTATCAGGTACCATACAGCACCATTTGGTGCAGTTTCTTCTCCTTTAACCGTAACTTCATGTCCAAGTTTTAATGTACATATTTTGCTGTTTGAAGTTCCTGCACCTGTTCTTACATTAACTTCCTCTCCTGTAACATAGCCTAATTTTTCATTAAAAGCATAGACCTCATATGGAGAATATGTAATATTTATACCGGTAAAAACAAATGAAAATGCCATAAAAACAGCACTGATTGTCTTTATAATCTTTTTTTTCATGATTTGCTCCTTCCAAAGGCATCATAATTTGGGATTATTCACCCTGACATCATATTTATTTACTAATATTATAGTTCTATATAAAAAAGAAGTCAAATAAGAGTTGCTAAAATGTTTTTTTTCAGTATAATAAATATTAGTGTTTTATTTAAAATACGATAACAAAAAGGAGTGTAGATATGGGCAATTTACTTGTCGGACAATCCGGCGGACCTACATCGGTAATTAATTCCAGTCTCTACGGTGTAATTTCAGCCGCTTTTGAGAGTAATTCATATGATAAAATTTTAGGAATGGTTAATGGAATTGAAGGATTCTTAAAAGAAAGCATTCTTGATTTTGATACAATAACAGATGAAGAAATTAAACTTCTAAGAACAACGCCCGGTGCCTATCTTGGCTCATGCCGCTATAAGCTGCCGGAAAATTTAAGTGATGACATTTACCCTGAAATTTTTAAACTGCTTGATAAATATAATATTTCAGCATTTATTTATATCGGCGGTAATGATTCAATGGACACAGTCAGCAAACTTTCACAGTATGCCACACAGATAAATTCTGACATTCAGTTTATCGGCGTTCCCAAAACCATCGACAATGATTTGGTTTTAACAGACCATACTCCGGGATTTGGCAGTGCAGCTAAATTTGTCGCATCTATGGTAAGAGAGATAAGCCGTGACACTTCTGTCTATGACAGAAAGACTGTAACAATAATTGAAATCATGGGAAGAAATGCAGGCTGGCTTACTGCTTCTTCTGTACTTGCAAGACAATTCAAAGAAGATAATCCCGTACTTATTTATCTTCCTGAATCTGATTTTGATGAAGATGCTTTTATAAACTCAATAGAAAATGCTTTCAAAAAGAAAAACAATCTCACAGTATGTGTCTCAGAAGGCATTCACCTTAGTGATGGTTCTTTGGTGTGTGAAAATACCGGTGACATGATTATTGATTCTTTCGGACATAAAATAATGAACGGTTGTGGCAAATATCTGGAAAACCTCGTAAGAAACCGTCTTAATGTCAAAGTCCGCTCAGTAGAATTAAATGTTGCACAAAGATGTGCTTCTGCTTATCTTTCAAAGACAGATGTAGATGAAGCTGAAGCTTTGGGCCGGTTTGGCATAACCGCGGCACTTGATGGAAAAACAGGCTGCATGACTGCAGTTTTCAGGGAAAATTCAGAAAATTACAAAGCCGGATATTCAATTGTTGATGTCACTAAAGTGTGCAACATGGAAAAATGTGTACCTGAATCATGGATTACAAAAAACGGTACTGATATTTCAGATGATTTTATAAAATATGCACTTCCGCTTATTCAAGGTTTTGTGGAAATACCGAAAAAAGACGGACTTCCATACTTTGCATATAGAAAAACAAACAATTAAGAAAGAAGGATAAAAAATGATTTCAGAAAAAATGAAGTCTCTTGTTGCAAATTCTTCTGTTACAAGAGCAATGTTTGAAGAAGGTAAAAAAATGGCTGCTAAATACGGTGCTGAAAATGTATTTGATTTCAGCCTCGGCAATCCTAATGTTGCAGCACCTATAGAAGTTAAAGATGCTATCATTAATATTCTGCAGAATGAAAACCCTGTTACAGTTCACGGTTATATGAGCAATGCAGGTTATGAACAGGTCAGGGAAAAAATCGCTTCTCACCTTAATAAATTACACGGAACACATTTTAATACAGAAAATATTCTTATGACAGTTGGTGCTGCCGGCGGATTAAATGTTATTTTAAAAACTCTTTTAAACCCTGGCGATGAAGTAATTGCTTTCGCACCTTATTTTGGAGAATACAACAATTATGTTGCAAACTTTGACGGAAAAATAGTTGCAATTTCTCCTGATACAGAGCATTTCCAGCTCAACTTTGAAGAATTTGAGCAGAAGATTACAGACAAAACAAAAGCAGTTATTATAAATAATCCTAATAATCCTACAGGTGTAGTATACTCTGAGGAAACAATCAAAAAAATTGCCGATATTCTTGAAACGAAACAAAAAGAACTTGGCACATCTATTTATCTTATCGCTGATGAGCCTTACAGAGAGCTTGCCTATGACGGTGTTGTAGTTCCATACCTTACAAAATATTATGATAACACAATTGTCGGATATTCATACAGCAAATCTCTTTCTCTTCCTGGAGAGCGAATCGGCTACCTGGTAATGCCACAGGAATTAGATGATTATGAAAATATTATCGCTGCTGCTTCTGTTGCAAACAGAATTTTAGGATTTGTAAATGCACCTTCACTTATCCAGCTTGCTGTTGCCGAATGTCTTGACGCACAGACTGATGTGTCTTATTACAACAGAAACAGGGAATTATTATACAACAGTCTCATTGAATATGGATTTGAATGTATAAAACCTCAGGGTGCATTCTATCTTTTTGTAAAATCCCCTGTTGCTGATGAAAAAGCATTTTGTGAAGCTGCAAAGAAATATAATATACTTATAGTTCCCGGTTCAGCATTTGCATGTCCTGGATATGTACGAATTGCTTACTGTGTATCATATGAAACAATTCAAAATTCTCTTCCTAAATTCAAAGAACTTGCAGAAGAATATTTCAAATAGTATATAGCATATTTTGAGTATTCACTTAATTAAAGGAGAAAAACATGAAAAACTGGGAAAATAATATACGAAAAGTAATTCCTTATGTTCCGGGTGAACAGCCGCACAGTGCTAATATGATTAAATTAAATACAAATGAAAATCCATATCCGCCATCACCGGCTGTTATAGATGCCCTTAAAAATTTTGACTATGACAAGCTTCGTCTCTACCCTGACCCGACAGCATCAGTTTTGGTCAAAGCAATTGCAGACTACTATAATCTGTCTGAAAATCAGGTTTTTGTCGGAGTCGGTTCTGATGATGTACTTGCAATGTCTTTTCTGACATTTTTTAATTCAGACAAGCCTGTATTGTTTCCTGACATCACTTATTCATTTTATGATGTATGGGCAAACCTTTATAACATTCCATTTAAAACACCTGCGCTTAATGACAATTTTGAAATTAATCCTGATGACTATAAGCAGGAAAACGGCGGAATAATTTTTCCTAATCCTAATGCTCCTACAGGATTATATCAGCCACTTTCTACAATTGAAAATATTGTAAAAAGCAACCCTGATGTAATAGTAATTATTGATGAAGCATATATTGATTTTGGTGGAGAAAGCGCACTTCCACTTATAAAAAAATACGACAATCTTTTAGTTGTCCAGACATTTTCAAAATCACGCTCTATGGCAGGAATGAGAATAGGTTATGCTTTTGGCTGTCCAGAACTTATCAAATTTTTAAATGATGTAAAATATTCATTCAACTCATATACACTTAACCAGACAGCGCTGGAATTTGGTGCCGCATCAATAAAAGATGACGAATATTTTAAACACACAACACAGAAAATCATTTCAACAAGAGAGCGTGTAAAAAAAGAATTATCTGATTTAGGTTTTTCATTCCCTGATTCTAAATCAAATTTTATTTTTGCAACGCACAAAAATGTTCCTGCAAAAGAATTATTTATGGCACTTCGCAAGGAAAATATTTATGTAAGATATTTTGATAAACCAAGAATCAATAACTATCTTCGTATTACAATAGGTACTGATGAAGAAATGAATGCATTGATTGACTTTTTAAAAAACTATTTAAAATAACATGCTGACACTCCACGCTCAGCACAATATTTTATGTTTTATATTATGTAAACCACACAAAATTTACCCTGAAAGGATTTAATATGAATTTAAAAAACTATTTAATAATTTTCTTCGTTTCAATGGTTCCACTTATTGAACTTCGTGGTGCAATGCTTTATGCAACCGGGTTTCACCTTCCGCTTATAACATCTTATATCGTATGTATAATCGGAAACATGATTCCTGTCCCATTTATATATCTTTTTGCAAGAAAAGTTCTTGAATGGGGTGCTGACAAACCTGTCATAGGAAAATTCTTTACATTATGTCTTGAAAAAGGTCACAAAGGCGGAGAAAAGCTTAAAGAAAAAGCAGGCAGAGGTCTCTTTGTTGCACTTCTTCTTTTCGTCGGAATCCCTCTTCCGGGAACAGGTGCCTGGACCGGAACATTAGCTGCCAGCCTTCTTGATATGGATTTCAAATCAAGTATTCTTGCAGTTATGCTCGGCGTTATTTTAGCCGGAATAATAATGGGCGTTGCAGGAACAGGTGTATTTGGCGCACTTTCAGCAATACTGTAAAAAAACAAAAACATAATCAGAAGTCAAAAAATAAGCTTGCCAATAAGAGTGATATAATATACTCTTTAGGGCAAGCTTATTTTTAATATTTAATACTATTCCCACGCAAGTGAACTATGCTCTATCGTTTTGTCTCTTATCATTAAATCTTTAAGTGCTTCTGTAGCCTTTTTGCCATTAAATAAAACTTCGTTTACCTGCTCTATTATAGGAAGTGAAATATTATATTTCTTACCTAATGCAACAGCGGCTTTTGTAGAATATACACCTTCTACGACCATTTTTACTTCTTCCATTGCCTGCTGCATTGTATAGCCTTTTCCAATTAAAACTCCGGCTCTTCTGTTTCTGCTGTGAACACTTGCACATGTTACAATCAAATCACCAATTCCTGTAAGTCCCGCAAATGTCTCTGCTTTTCCGCCCATAGCAATTCCAAGTCTGCTTATTTCTGCAATTCCCCTTGTAATAAGTGCGGCTTTTGTATTATCACCACAGCCTAAACCATCAGCAATTCCTGCTGCAAGAGCAATTACATTTTTTAAAGATGCTCCAACTTCCATACCAATCAAATCAGGACTTGTATATACTCTGAAAACATCACTCATAAATATTACCTGAAGCCTCTCGGCAGTTTCTTTTTTATGCGTTCCAACTACACATGTAGTAGGTAATCCTTTTCCAACCTCTTCGGCATGGCTTGGTCCTGAAAGTGCTGCAACCGTTGCACATGGTATTTCCTGTTCAATAATCTGTGTCAGCGTCATAAGTGTAGCTTCTTCAATACCTTTTGCCACATTTACAATAATCTGGCCTTCTTTTACATATTCTTTCATGCTCTTTGCAGTTGAACGTGTAAACGGAGAAGGAACTGCAAGAACAAGTATCTCCTTACCCTCAACAGCTTCTTTTAAATCTGTAGTAAATTTCATGTCTTCCGGTAGTTTTACGCCCGGTAATTTATCGACATGCTCATGCTTAGTCTTAAGCATCTGTATTTCGTCTTCTAAAATTGACCACACCTGAACATTATGTCCGTTATTATGTAACAACCATGCAAGAGCTATCCCCCAACTGCCTGCGCCAATAATTCCTATTTCAGCCATATGCTTTCTCCTCTTTTCTGATTTCGATTATTTTAATTTTTTCTACAATTTTCTATTATTTTTATACAAATTTCTACTATTATCGTCTATTCTCCACTATCTGCTGCAAATTTACAATACTTTAATATTAAATTATTTATTGAATCTCTGTTATTTTAAACTACATTGTATTGTAATATCATGTAATTTTATATCATCTATTTTTTACTTTTCTGCCCTATTTTATTCTCTGTCCCGTTAAGAAGTCTCTTTATATTGCCATGATGCTTGTATATTGCAATTGCACAAAGTATGAAAAACAAAGCATAACACTCATATAAATAAGGCGTCATAATATTGCAAATCTGTGTCTGACCGTATATAACCAACTGTATTAAATAACTTAATAACATCAATATAGAACCTAATGATACATATTTTGTAACACAGACTGCCAATACAAATATCGCAATTGATATAGGTAATGCAAACCAGATTCCGGAAGAAACCGAAAACCAGATAGCCACACCGCCGAGTGTAGCAATCCCTTTACCTCCACGAAAACCCAGATATACCGGAAATACATGACCCAAAACAGCTCCGGCTCCGGCATAAAGGCATAAAGCCTTAATATAGTCCTGCGCACTGTTTCTGAACAGTAAATAGCAGATAAACATGGCAATTACAGGTTTCATAATATCTCCGATAAATGTTACCGCACCTGCTTTTTTTCCAAGTGTTCTGAGTGCATTAGTAGTTCCCGCATTTCCACTGCCATAATCTCTTATATCAATATGTTTTATTTTCCCATAAATGTATGAAGTCTGAAAAAGGCCACATGCATATCCTATCAGTATACAAATAATTCTATATAACATTCTTAAGATTCCTTTCGCTCTCTGACAAAAAACTTTAATGATGTTCCTTTAAAACCAAATGCATCACGGATTCTGTTTTCAAGATACCTAAGATATGAAAAATGCATAAGATTTTTATCATTTACAAATATTACAAATGTAGGAGGCTTAACTGCCACCTGTGTAATATAATAAATCTTAAGTCTTTTTCCTTTATCTGAAGGCGGCTGCTGCATTGCTACTGCTTCTGACACAATTTCATTAAGCACACCTGTTGCAATTCTTAATGCATGGTTTTCAATTACAGCTTCTATAACTTCGAACAGCTTATTAACTCTTTGACCTGTCTGTGCTGAAATAAACAGCATTTCAGCATATGGCATAAATGAAAGGGTATTTTTAATTTTGTTCGTATATTCATAAATTGTCTTGTCATTCTTCTCTATAGCGTCCCATTTATTTACAGCAACAATTATACCTTTACCTCTGTCATGGGCTATTCCTGCAATCTTTGCGTCCTGTTCTGTAACACCTTCTTCGGCATCAATCATTATAATTACGACATCTGCCCTTTCAACCGCTGATACCGTTCTTATTATACTGTATCTTTCGATTTCTTCTTTTATCCTGCTTTTTCTTCTGATTCCTGCTGTATCTATAAAAATATATTCTTTTCCATTATGAATAACTTCAGTATCAATTGCATCACGCGTTGTACCGGCAACATTTGATACAATTACACGATTCTCACCAAGAAGCTTATTTATAAGGGAGGATTTTCCAACATTTGGTTTACCTACAACTGCTATTCTCGGCCTTTCATCTTCCTCTTCTTCAAGCATCTCATCGGTAAAATGAGAAGTCACTTCTTCAAGCATATCGCCGATACCAAGTCTCTGACCTGCTGATATCGGAATGGGTTCTCCAATTCCCAAATTGTAGAATTCATATACATCAGGCATCATTTTATTGAAATCATCAACTTTATTAACAACGAGAACTACAGGTTTTCTTGAACGTCTTAACATATCAGCAACTTTAGAATCCGCATCAACAAGTCCCTGCTTAACATCTGTAAGGAAAATAATTACATCTGCAGTCTCCATTGCTATAAGTGCCTGTTCACGCATCTGTGATAAAATAACATCTGAACTTTCAGGCTCAATTCCACCTGTATCAATCAGTGTAAAATTCATATCAAGCCATGTTATATCTGTATAAATTCTATCTCTTGTTACACCCGGGGTGTCCTTTACTATTGAAATCTTCTCTCCCGCAAGCGCATTAAAGAGTGTCGATTTTCCAACATTTGGTCTTCCTACTATTGCTACAATCGGTTTTGACATAGAATAGTACCTCCTTTATTCTTGTATTGTATTTATTTCGTATCCATTTACAGGTTCTGATTCCTCCGGCTCATTATCTATCACTGCATTAAGGAAATCTTCTCCTGAAAGTCCTATAAATTCTATCGGAATACTTAGTTTCTCCTGAAGTTCATCGGTTGTTACATCATCAAGAAAAACAGTCTCACCCCACCTTAACATATTCTTTGACAGTAAAAGTTTATCTCCTAAATCTCTGTCTGTCAATTGTTTTAACAAATCCTGCCCTGTAATAAGTCCTGCAACTGTTATTTTTTCACCAAAAAATTCATTTATTATTGTGTATACTCTCACATTTACATTCGGGAATTTGTCTTTTACTTTTAAAGCAGCCTCTTCCATCATCGGTGCTGCAAGCACACCTGTTGCAATAGAACACTCGGCTTTTCTGTCATCTGCAACTGCATTTTCAAGTGCTGCTGCAAATTCTTCTTTAAAAAGCCTTACCATTCCAACGCCATTTTCAAGCTGAATATACCCGTCATAAGAATCTTCATCTGGAAAATCCCTCTCTGCCATAATATACCATTCATCACCCGCATGTATAAAATGTGTTCCATGCTCTTTATAAATCTTATCCTGCCATGAATGTATCATATCTATAACTTCACAGGCATCTTCTTTTGTAAATGGTTTCATAGGAAAAAGACCGTCCCTGTATTTTGTAAGTCCTACAGGTACAACAGAAACACTTTGAAGTACAGGAACATACTTTGACAAATCAGAAATACTTCTCTCTAATTCTTTACCGTCATTTACGCCCTTACAAAGCACAATCTGTCCATTCATCTCTATACCGGCTTCATACAGCTTGTCAACAAGTGGAAAAATATCCCCGGCAAACCGGTTATTTAACATCTTGCATCTTAACTGAGGATTAGTAGTATGAAATGAAATATTGATAGGGCCTAAATGATATTTAATAATTCTGTCAATATCCTGCTCTGTCATATTTGTAAGTGTAACATAATTTCCCTGCAGAAATGAAAGTCTTGAATCATCATCTTTAAAATAAAGCGTTTCTCTCATTCCCTTGGGCATCTGGTCAATAAAACAAAATATACATTTATTACGACAGGATTTGTAATCAGCCATCAAACCATCTGCAAATATAAGTCCTATATCTTCATCTTCATCTTTTTCAATTTCAAGTTCCCATATTTCACCGTTTTTCTTTTCTATTTCAAGAACAATAAATTCATCTTCGCATAAATATTGATAATCGAAAACATCTTCCATCTGCTCACCGTTTATTGTAAGCAGAATATCTCCGGATTCAAGTTCCATCTCCTCTGCGATACTGCCTTCTCTAATCAAATCTATTTTATGTCCTTTTTGCATTACTATTTCCACCTGTCTATTTTTTAAACCGTTACACTACCAAAAGAGGTGGGGTTTGCCATCGTCAATATGCATGTGAAGAATACGCCCGTTG
>CAJJNI010000003.1 GCA_905193085.1 uncultured Lachnospiraceae bacterium
GGAGAAGTCGGATACGATTTTTGCCGCAATGAAGACGGTACTTCTCTGTATAATAAAGTACAGGAAACTGTAGATGATGCAAGAAAAGACGGTGCTGATTATGTCGTTGCGCTCTCATCGCTTGGAGAAAATCATTACAATGAAAAATGGGACATAGAGCAGCTTGTTGCGAATACTACAGGTGTAGATGCGGTAATCGACGGTGGTTCTGAAAATGTAATTGCCGGAAAGAACGTCAAAAATAAAGATGGTGAAGATGTTGTTCTTACGGAGCCTGGAAGTCAGCTTGAGCAGATTGGCAAAATGTGCATTACAAATGGAAAGATAACAACAGAACTCGTCTCTGATTATAAGAAAAAAGATAAGCGTACGAGTGAGTATATGACAGAAATTATTCATAAATATCAGGCAAGTGCAAAGAATGTAGTTGTAAATATGGCATATAATCTTGTTATGAAAAGTGAAGATGGCAGTGATTACCTCATTCGTTACGCAGAGACTAACTTAGGAGATTTGTGTGCCGATGCATATCGTGATGTTTTAGGTGCTGATATTGCACTTGTAGATGCCGGCTCTATTGGAGAAGGGATTACCGATAATAATATTACATATGACGATATGGAACAGATTTTTCCATATAATCAACAGGCATGTCTTATTAAGGCAACAGGTAGAATGATAAGAAATGCATTAGAACTTGCTTCAATAGACTGTCCTTATGCAAACCGTAATTTCTTGCAGGTATCAGGTCTTAAGTACTCAATAAATACAAAAAAGGCGTCTGCGATAATCCGTGTCGGTTCTAAAATAGAAAATGTATCAGAAGATTACAGAGTAAGCGGAATACAGGTGTTAAACAGTGATACAAATGAATATGAAGCTCTTGACTTAGATAAAGAATATCTTGTAGCAATGAGTAATTATATGTATAAAGGGCTTAGCGGAAATTTTTATATGTTTAAAGACTGTGAGCCTGTTCTTGATGATGAAATGTCAGATGCCCAATTATTGTTTACATATCTGGAACCGTTCTGGGGAGACAATTTACCAAAACAGTATGAAAATCCGGAAGGTGATGGAAGGATAAGTGTACTGCAATAATAGTGATTATGTATGTTTTTTCCTTTACAAGCGGTTAAAATTAGTGTAATCTGTAACTATATGAGCAAAGAAGAAGCTTCATAGAATTGATTTTGTGAATGCTTTTTGAATTGTTATAAATTATCTAAAAGAATATTAAAAAATCAGGAGGAAATTTTAATGAGTGATATTAAAACTTTGATTGAGAGCGGAAAGACAGTTCTTGGTATTGAATTTGGTTCTACAAGAATAAAAGCAGTCCTTATAGGAGAAGACAATGTTCCTGTTGCGTCAGGAAGTCATGACTGGGAAAACCGTCTTATCGATAATATATGGAGTTATACATTAGATGATATCTGGAATGGCCTTCAGGACTGTTATGCAAATCTTTTAGCCGATGTTAAGGATAAATATGATGTTGTAATTAAGAAGATTGGTGCAATCGGATTCAGCGGAATGATGCATGGCTACATGGCATTTGATGAAAAAGGAGAGCTTCTTGTACCATTCAGAACATGGAGAAATACAATTACAGGAGAAGCTTCTGAGAAATTAACAAAAGAATTTAATTATCATATTCCACAGAGATGGAGTATTGCTCATTTATACCAGGCAATTTTAAATGGTGAAGAGCATGTAAAAGATATTACATATTTTACAACACTTGCAGGTTACATTCACTGGAAACTGACAGGTGAGAAAGTGCTTGGAGTTGGAGAAGCTTCAGGAATGTTCCCTATTGACAGCGCTGCAAAAGATTACTATCATTCAATGCTTGATAAGTTTGACGCTCTCGTTGCAGACAAAGGTTTTTCATGGAAGATTGCAGACATTCTTCCAAAGGTTCTTGTAGCAGGTGAAAATGCCGGAACTCTTACAGCAGAAGGTGCTAAGTTACTTGATGTTTCAGGAAATCTTGAAGCAGGAATTTTGTTATGTCCACCGGAAGGTGATGCCGGAACAGGTATGGCAGCAACTAACAGCGTAGCTGTACATACAGGTAATGTTTCAGCCGGAACAAGTGTATTTGCAATGCTCGTTCTTGAAAAAGAATTATCTAAAGTATATGATGAGCTTGACCTTGTAACGACCCCGTCAGGAGACCTTGTGGCAATGGTTCACTGCAACAACTGTACATCAGACCTTAACGCATGGGTTAATATTTTCAAAGAATTTGCAGAAAGCTTTGGAATTGATGTTGATATGAATAAATTATTTGGAACACTTTACAATAAAGCATTAGAAGGCGATAAAGATTGTGGCGGACTTCTTGCTTACAATTATTTCTCAGGTGAGCATATTACAGGCTTTGATGAAGGTCGTCCATTATTTGTCCGCAAACCTGATGCCAAATTCAATCTTGCAAACTTCATGAGGGCAAATCTTCTTACATCTCTTGGCGCATTAAAGACAGGTCTTGATATTCTTATCAAGAAAGAGGGCGTAAAGGTTGATATGCTCTATGCTCATGGCGGTCTGTTTAAGACAAAAGGTGTAGGACAGAGCCTTATGGCAGCAGCTACAGATACACCTGTTGCAGTAATGGCAACAGCAGGTGAAGGTGGTGCATGGGGTATTGCACTTCTTGCATCATACATGTTAAATAAGACAGAAAATCAGTCATTAGAAGATTTCCTTGAAAAAGAAGTATTTGAAGGAAAGAAAGGCGAGACAATTACTCCTGATGCAGAAGATGTGGCAGGATTCGACAAATTCCTTGCTTCATATACAAAAGGTCTTGCAATTGAAAGAGCAGCAGTTGAGAACTTTTAGTCTGCGGGACGGTTATTTATAATTATAATTAAAATTAAATATAAGATGATACCGGAGTCAAAAGCTCCAGATTAATAAACAAACCGGCGTACTGTTTTGGGTGCGCCGGTTTGTTTATTAATTTCAAAATTGGATAATGACATATTGGAAATTAAGTTAAATCTAAACCGGATAATTGTTATAATGAAAAGGACTAAAATAAACAGTTAAAACAGAAATGGAGGGTTAAGTATGAAATTAAAAAAACGAAGGCTTATGGCTATTTTTCTGACAATTTGTATGGTTATCAGTATTTTCCCGGCTAATGTGTCTGCAGCAGAAGGCTCTGGCTGCTTTAGTGCAGTTGGTGGTATGGTAAGATATACAACAGGAGAAGATGGTGCAATTACAATTACCGGTTGTGATGATACTGTTACTGAAATAGTAATACCCGATTCAATAGATGGGGTAAAGGTAACTGCTGTCAATGAATTCGCTTTTCAGGGAAACGAAGTATTGGCATCAATTACATTTCCGGCGGGTATGAAAAAGATTGGATATGGTGCATTTATCTCTTGTACTAAGCTTGCTAAAGCGGACTTTTCAGCCTGCACAGATGAGCTTGAAATTGATGGCAGTGCATTTCAGAATGATACAGCTCTTAGCTCAATAGCATTTCCTGAAAAATTAATAAAGATAACAGAGTATGCTTTCTATGGCTGTAGTAATCTTACAAGTGTAAGTTTTAAATCAGCTAATGTTGATTTAAGCATTGGTTCATATGCATTTGCTACAGATGCAAAGCTTGCTTCTGTGACTTTTCCAGGCAGTTTAACGGATTTGGGAAACAATGCATTTGATTATTGTGACAATCTTACTGCTGTAGATTTCTCAGCATGTACGAAACTTACAACTGTTGGTGGCAGTGCATTTGCAAATAGTGGATTGAAGGGCGTGGATTTCTCAGCGTGTACAAAACTTACAACTATTGGAGATTATGCGTTCTATCAAAACAAGGCACTTACTTCTGTAAAATTCCCTGAATCTCTTACGGAACTGGGTCAGTACGCTTTTGCATACTGTTCTGCATTAGAGGGTGCAGATTTTTCTAAAACATCTGTGAAAACTATTAGGGAGGGCACTTTTGATGAAAGTGGAATTAAGTCATTGAAGCTTTCAGACAGCACGACAGATATTGAATATAACGCTTTTATGTCATGTACCGCTCTTACATCACTGGAGCTTGGTAAAGGTCTGCGTACTATCGGCTGGCAGTCTTTTTCTTACAGCGGTATTACAAGTCTTAAGCTGCCGGACAGTGTAGAGTCTATCGGTTCTGACGCATTTGGAAACTGCACATCTCTTACGAGTGTGGAATGGCCGGACAATGAGAATTTTACTACAGTTCAGGGGTTTGAATAATGTGAATCTCTTCCTGTTGAAGAATTTAATGAAGCTGTAGCGCTTCCATCAGTTACAACTATTGGGGAAAGTGCATTTTCAGGCTGCTCATTTAAAAGTGTAACTATTCCGGCAAATATCCGTGTTATAGGAGACGGTGCATTTTACGGAATGCCAAATATGACTTCGCTTGCAATTCTTCCGGGTACAGCGAGTATTGGTGTACATGCATTTAAGAAATGTACCGGCCTTGCAGGAAAGACCGTTGTGCTTCCTGAAACAGTAGAAGAGGTTAAAGGTGGTGCATTTGCTGACTGTTTTATTGAACATGAGCCGGAAGGAACAGAAGGTTATACTTATACAGGAATTACAGTAAAATTTTTAAACAGAGATTTTAAATTGGCACCATATGACAGCAACAGCTATAATATGGTAACAATTGATGATGTTAATTATGAAAATCCTTTTGATATGGGTGTTGCGGTAATACATGCATACGAAACAGATTCAGAAGGAAACATTTCAACGTTGAAGAAGCTGTATGATGAGGTAAAAGATTAGACTGTTGGTTCGCAGAAAAGATATACATTTGAACCAATAATTGATAAGGCTTCATATAGCGTATCGGGTATAATTCCTTCCGGTGCAGATGTACATATTTTCCAGAATGAAGAGGAAATTCCTGTGACACTTTCTGGCAATTATTTTGAAGCAAAGGCAGAGGGTGAATCAAAAGTTTCAGTAACAGTTTCAATGGACGGTTATTATGACAGACATTTTATACAGCCTTCACTTGAAAATAACTGGAATTTAGGAGAAATTACATTTTCTGATAAAGATAAGATTCCGTTAAACAAAACAATGCGTGTTGATTTTGGTGATGTGACCGTAAATGGTTTTAAAGGACTTGATATTACATTACAGGCTGATGGCATAAATCTTGTGGAAAATACAGATTATACATTACAATACCCATATATTATCCTTGCTGATTCTGTTACCGCAGATAAGTTTATACTTACGGTAAATGCTGATGCAATAGGATATACAGGCGGCAGTGCGACAGCAGGTAGAAGCGAAGGAATATTTACTCTGCCATTAGTTCAGTGGGGCAGACTGCAGGTTACAGTTGACAGCACTTTTGCAGGTGATGAGCATGTAATGATTTTTACTAAAGATGGAAGTTTCACAGGTCAGGATACCATTTCAAAAAACGATATATATATTTCTGATAATCTAAAATCAGGAGATTATACCATTATTGCTTATAATGCAAATGACAGCTTCTTGGGTGTGACTTCATTGAAAGCATTAGATACATTAGGGCTTACAGAGGGAACAGACTATGCAAAAGTTACAGCCACAGTTACTGATGGAAACAGCACAGAAGTAAATGTGAATGTTCCGTTACTTAAAACAGATGTGTCCGGAATTTTAGATAAGAATAAATCGCATATTTTAGCTGAAAAAGGTATAACTCGTATGGGTATTACACAAATGTTCAGAGTTTATTATGGTTTTGCTTCAAGCGATAATGGCAATATACTGATTGAGATTCCTGATGGTGCTGTAGTTAAGTACATATGTTCGGAAGATGCACAGTTAAAAAATGGCTCTGATTATACAGCTAATGGAAATACGGTTAAAATAAATGCAAATAAAAAAGAAGGCGTGTTTTATGTGATGCTGTCCTTTACAGAGTATGGTTCACAGACTGTGTCTGCTTCAGCTTCTGTTGGAAATATGACTGCTCCGATTGGCAATGTAACGGTTAATGTTGAGGCTATGAGTATTACTCCGCTGGATTCTCCGTTAACAAGAAGAAATCAGAACCGGGTAGCTGTTTCTGCCGCTCCAAACAGCTATGTGAAACTATTTGTTGATGGGAATTTTGCTTCAGGTGGTATGACAAATGCACTTGGAAATGTTAATTTAGAATATAATCTGGATGAAACAGTTCTTCCGGGTCAGACAGTAACGCTTGTGGCGCAATCAGGAAACGATGAGTCGTCTGTTACTGTAAGTTATGCAAAGGCAGAAGCAGGGTTTGAGACATGGGGATTTACAGGCAGCTGGGGTGCCGGAAATGTTTCTCTCTACAATACTTTAGTGGATATTGAGGATAATTATTATCAGTTTGAACCTGGAGACAGATGGACGATTTACGCAACATTCGTTGGTACAAATGCTCCAATAAATGTTGTTACTTATATAGGTATGTTAAGTGGCAGTGTAGAAGGTGTTCCAATGACACTTGTTAAGACCGAGGAGACAGGAAATGAAGATGAAAGATATGCTTACAGGTATACTTTTGCAGCAGAATATACAACAAAAGATTTAAGTTTGCGTTCAGAATCAGGAAGTGCAGATGAGGTTATTTCAAACGGTGGAGATAGAATTAGCGCAGATAATGTTCCTGAAAGCTTTGGACTTGACTGGGAAGATGCCGGAGAGAACTTTTCATATGATGCAGAGACGGTTGCACAGATTGAGAATAATGTACAGCAGCGAGTACAGAATCATGAAAATGCTTTAGCAGAAGCTAAGGAAAAGATTGGTACAACACTTGCAGATGAAAATCTTGTTCCTGATGTTGGAGATATTTCGCAGTATATATTTGGTGCTAAGTATCATGTGTCAGATACAGAATGGTTTGCATCACTTACAGAAGAACAACAGACAGCAGCGTATAATCTTGAAAAGGCTATAGATAAGGCTATAGAAGAGTATTCAGAAGCTTATGGCCTTAAGAAAAATCTGACTGAGTACAGTTCGTGGGACGAAGTTTATGATGAACTTGGAATTAAATTCAGTGTAAATACACATTCAGCAAGTGAACTTCGTGAAGCCGGTTTTACAGTATGTGAAAATAACGGTACTTTTACGGCTTTTAAGGACGAACTTGAAGATAGCCTGAATGAGGATACACATATTTCTGATATATCAGGTGTGGGCGGTGTTACAAGTGGTTTTACTTTTATTGATGAATCAGGTAATCAGGTTGATTATATGGGAAATGCAGCCAGTAATATCGACCAGGCAATCAATAACAATGCTTACCCTTATTTAGAGGAGGCATTTGGCAATTTCACTAATGCGATAAAATCAAGTCCATATTGTGGTTCGGTAGAAGCCGGTATTCTTGATGGCCTTGGTTCAGGAATGAGTATACAGGGCGAGCTTATGAGTCTTGACAATATCAGACAGGATGCAGAGGCAATGACGGATTTTACTACTCAGGCTGCTGATATTCAGGGATATATAGACCAGTTAAAAATGTTTGAAAACCGTTACCATGATACACCGCTTTGTGCCAATGCAATTATGAGAGAGCGTTTTACTGCTGATAAAATAAGACTGCTTCTTGATAATGAAGCATTTCGTTCAGGTGCCAATGCCATTGTCGGTTCTATACTTTATGGAGTTGGACATTTTGATAAGACCGGAATATCAGATGGTTTTGGAATGTTATATGACGCTCTTTCATGCAGTGTCGGTGCAAGGCGTGCCGCAGAAATTCAGAATCTTTTTATTACAATGGATACTCAGGCAAAAGCAAGATATCAGAAGTGCGGTAAGACAGACATGGAAAAAATCATGAATAAAACAAGAGTTAAGAAATCTAAGAAGCCTATTATTGACCCGTCAGGTATTGTATATGAAGCTGTTGAATCAAATACTTTATCGGGTGTTAAGGCTACAATCTGGCATGCTGATGATGAAAATGGAACTAATGCGGTAATGTGGAATGCACAGGAATATGAGCAGGTAAATCCTCTTATAACAGATGAAAGTGGCATGTATGCATGGGATGTTCCGTCAGGCTGGTGGCAGGTTCGTTTTGAAAAAGACGGATATGAGACAGCAGCGACTGGCTGGATGGAAGTTCCGCCACCGAGACTTGGATTAAAAACAGCACTTGTTTCAACTAAGGCTCCGGAAGTAGCTTTAGCCAATGCATATCCTGATTATATTGAAGTGGTATTCAGCCAGTATATGGATACATCAAAGAAAATAACACTTCCATCAGGAATGAATTATACATGGCAGTCTGTAGACAGTGGATATTCAAAGATTCTTCATATTACAAGAGAGAATGGTTTTAAAATCGGAGATACAGTATCGTTTATGTTAGACGGAGCTTACAACTATGCAGGAAAAGCACTTGGTTCTTATAACAGTGGAAATTTGACTGTTAAAGAGCGTCCGGCAGAAATTATTCTTAATTATGAGAGCATTATTTCTGCTAAGGTTGGCAGCAATAAAAATATTACGGTACGCATTAAAGATTCAGAAGGAAATTACATGAAGGGTGTTAATGTTAATGCGGCACTTGGCAGTGATGTGCAGGCTTGTCTTGTATCAGGTTCTGCGGTTACAGATGATGAAGGAAAGGCAGTATTTACACTTAATACTAAATTGCCGGGCTATACAGATATTACTTTTAGTGTAGCGGGCACAAGCCTTGAAAATACACTTAAGCTTCATGTTACTGTAGATGAAAACAGACCGAAGCGACCGACTGCTGTAATTGGAGATATACAGTTTGATGAGAACTCTCCGAAAGAAAATTATATTACGGTAAGCAGTGGTGAGCAGTTAGTGCTCTCTGCCGAAGATGATGTAACCATCTACTATACAACAGATGATACATGCCCTTGTCAGAACAGCGCAGGCAGAAAAGTTTATACAGGTCCGGTTACAATTACAGAAAATACGAAATTCCGTATAGCAGCCTATAAAAACGGTATGGATTACAGCGAGAGACTTAACATTACCGTGACGGTTGATGGCTCTTTGGGCACATTCAAATCAGGAGATGCCGATTGTAATGGCAATGTAAACCTTAACGATGTTATGATAGTACTGAAACTTGCACTTGGCATTAATGTCAATGTAACAGAACAGGGAATAAAAAATGCTGATTATGATGGCAGCGGAAATGTAGACCTTAACGATGCAATGTATACGCTCAAAGAAGCACTTGGCATCAAGTTTGAAATAAAGAAATAAAAATAAGCAGGTAAAAAATAAGCAGGTAAAATAAGCAAGATGTAATTTAAGAAGCAGCGGAACTTAATATGTTAAAATAAAAGTTGGGTAGTCATAAAAAAAGCGGGTATCAGTTAAACGATTTCATATCGCAGAAGAGATACCCGCTTTTGGTTTACATAATACCTAATGCTATTTTTAATATGTCAAGTGTATCTGAAAGAGATACTTTTCCATCGCCATCAATGTCTGCGGCTTTAATTGCATCATCACTTAAAGTTATTATATTTAATGCTGCTTTTAGTGCATCTGATGCATCTGTTAAATCTACTTTTCCATCTAAGTTAGTATCACCTGACAGATTAGAAGAGCTTTCTGATATTTTTAAAGTTGTTTTTTCTATCAGAGGTTTTTCGCCAATTCTGTTTCCAGCCTGATTTGATGTTGCATAAACTGTAGCTGTTCCGGCAGCTATCGCCCTTACAAGTCCCGTATCAGCATCAAGAAGCTGCAGTTTTCCACCTGAAACACCCCATTTTACAGTGTTTATATCAACATCTGCCGGTAGTATATCTGCAGTGAGATAAAATTCATCTCCGACATGTATATTTTCAGGGGCATTTATTTTTATTGAGGAGACGGATTTTTCAACAGATACTTTACATTCTGCTTTCAGTCCGTTATTTGTTGTGACGGTTATTGTTGTAGTTCCATAATTCTTTGGTGTGACAAGTCCGCTTTCTGAGACAGATGCAACTGACTCATCGGCTGATGTCCATGTAAGAGTATCATCAGCAAGAGTTGCGTTAGATGGAACTAACTGTTCTGTTAACTGTAAATATTCATTTTTATCAATATAAAGCTTAGCTTTAGTTTTATTTAATGAAATATTTTCTATTGGTATTTCAGAAGATTTATCAACCGTCTTAATTTTAAAATCATCAGAGTAGGAAATTGAAGTCCAGTCTTTACTTGTCATGTCAAGTTTTCCACTTCCACTGTAGGCGTCTGTGTTAGTCTTGACATCAGTAAGCGGAAATGTTTTGTAATCATATGAAAGAGAATCTCCTTCCTGTCCCCAGCTGAAATTGCCGATAGTTGAGTGGTCATACCATTTGTAAGCAACAAATGGATTATTTCCGTTATTATCCCAGCTTGAACCTACATAGGCGCTGTCTTCTCCGTATTTTTGTACACTTGAATTAACTATAAGTGCATGGTTATAACCAAAATATCCTGCATAAGCTCCGTTCAAATTAGAACGGTCGCTGTCCTGAAATTCACTTCCGACAATAGGCTCTGAGCTTCCATAATATACGCATGTGTCAGCAGCTATACTTGCTTCATCTCTTGCGTCCATTCCTCTTGTGAGAAGAACAACAGTTCCTCCGGCTTCTTCAATCTGTTCACGGATAGTTTTTCCTGTGCCTTTTGGGTCAGAGTTAATTACATTTGAAATTTCAGCAAAAGACATGTCATTTATATAACAGTTGTACAAATGACCTACACCGCCACGAATCATAGGAACACGCTGTCCCATGTTAGTATACTGGTTATATGCAAGGCTTAAACGAAGACGCTCATTTGCATTTGTTTTGCTTGTATCTGCTTCTTTAATTATAAGTCCTGTAACAGGGTCATATTGTATATTTCCATCTGCATCAAGGACAGGATAATACCATGTATCTTTATCGCCTGAGCCTACGAGGTGGCATTTTGAGTGAAATCCCATGTACTGCATAATCTGTTCAACACTCATTCCATTATCACGCATAATTCCGTAGGCAGCAAATGATGATACAGACGAATCAGTTTTGCTCTGCTGGTAAATTGCTTCAAGATACTGTGCGGTTCTGTAAATCATGCTGCTCTGTGATGTATCAGTGTCGCCAAATGTGCACCATGAAATTGTAATTCCGCTTGAACCATTTTCAATATCAATGTTTCCATCAAATGCAATTCCAAAACTGCAGTGGTCAATCCATACATTATTGCAGCCATTTATTTTAATGAAAGACCAGCCGGTTCTCTTATGATTGCCATGTCCGCCATAAGAGCCAAAACCTGACGGACGCCAGTCATCCCATTCCCACACTTCGTCAAAATTAAGATTTCTTATCGCTACATCATTTACACCGGAATTAAATTTAATTTCCGCATGGCGGATAGAACTGCCGTTTTTTGAAAAAATTGTAAGTCCGTCAATGTTGTTAAATGTGACACATGAAATACCGCTTTCAATCAGTACCGGATTGGAAACCGGAGTAGCAGAAGAAGTAAGAGAGCCTGTGTAAGCTTCTATCATATTTGGAAAATCATTTTTAACATTATCGTCAAGCTCAAGCCAGCCTAAGTTTAAATCATTTGTTATTTCTATAACTTTAATAAGTCCGTTCTGTGCATCATTAATTGCCTGAAAAAATTCGTAAGGTGTAGAAACAGTTCTGTATTCAGAAGAATCTTCCCCATACATAGAACGGTCAGAAATATTTCCTTTAGCAAATCCGCTTACTGATAAGAAGCTTCCGTTAATGGATTCTTCTGTTTTAACAGTTCCCGGAATCTCAGTTATTGCCGCACTGTCTGCATATATCTTTAAGTCATTTGCCGGTGTACCTGTAATGTTCTGTAAAATAAGTGCAGACATAAGAAGTGCACTTATAATTTTTGTGCGTTTCTTCATTTGTTAATCCTCCGTTTTTAGTTTTCCTGAAAAAAATTATCAGTTCAGGTGCGCAATTCGCAAAGCCGCAGTTGCACTGCTTTCCCGCACTCCGTGCTAACTTTGCTCATAAGAGTGCGCTCCGCTCATGCCATGTAAGCCAGAATCATTCATGCAAGCATGATGCTTCTGGCTTACATGGCATGGCTGAACTGTTATTAGTATAGTATATAAATGTTGCAAGGTCAAACTTATTTATTGACAATAAGCAGTAAAACAAGTAAAATTAATTATAATTATATGAGGTCAGTGTCTAAAGGGCTGAACATGTATGAGACTGCATGAAGAAGGCGCTTTTTGATATTTGATGGCGGCATTTTTTGTATAAAAGAGGGTATGATGTGTATGGAAGAGAAGAACGGAATCATACAGGCACAAAGAGGATACACAGAAGATAAGTCTGGATATAGCGGTTTTTTAAAAAGTTTGTGTGATTTGCAGCGATTACTTATCGATGCGGTAACACATAATAAATCTATTGCCAGGGCATTTGAATTCCTTCGTAATGAACTGGACGCAGAGTCTTTGCATATGATAAATTTAAGAGAAACCAGGGAAGCTTGTTTTGAGGGAAAGATTAATTATTTCTGCTACGATGAAAGCGTTATGAATGATGACATACCGGGTGAATGGATTAGGTGTAATGACAGTTATATAAATGATTTAAAACGAAATAAAATAATATTATTTGATGAAGATAACAAATTAGATTCAAAAATTGTATCTGACTGGAAATTTATGGGAAAATTCCACAATGGGATAATGCTTCCAACAGCTCTTTCTGACGGATATTTACTGGGCGTTATAGTACTTGGTAATTTAAATACAATAAATTATGACAAATATTTTCTGCATGATGTTATGATAAGTTTTGATGCGGCTTTTGAGCATCTGAAAATGCTTGAGCTGAATAAAAAGCAGATTGGTGAGCTTGCTGAAGCCAAGAAAGAGGCAGAGGAGGCAAGTGTTGTTAAAAGTCAGTTTCTTGCAAATATGAGTCATGAAATAAGAACACCGATGAATGCTGTAATTGGTATGGCAGAAATTGCAATGAGGGAAGATTTGCCCAAGAAGGCAGAAGAAAGCATATTGCAGATAAAAGCTTCTGGAGAACATCTGTTATCAATTATAAATGATATATTAGATTTTTCAAAGCTTGAGAGCGGAAAGCTTGAAATAATAAACGACAACTATAGAATGATAACTCTGCTGAATGATGTTGAGAATATTATTCAGCCAAGAATGAGAAAGAAGAACATAAATTTTAAGATTGAGATTGACCCTAAAATACCGGAGGTTCTCTGGGGAGATGAGAAAAGAATAAGACAGATTCTTCTTAATTTTGTAAATAATTCGATTAAATTTACAAATGAAGGTTCAATAACAGTAAGAGTTATTATTCTTGAACGTCATACAAATATAATTACTTTAAGATTTGAAGTGGAAGATACAGGCAGCGGAATTAAACAGGAAGATTTAGACAGACTTTTTGATGCATTTGAACAGGTTGATAAGCTTCAGCACAGAAATGTTGAAGGAACCGGGCTGGGACTTTCAATCAGCAGACTTTTAATTCAGTTGATGAATGGAAAGATAGGTGTTGAAAGTGAATACGGCAAGGGAAGTACTTTTCATATAGAACTTTCACAGCCGATAATTAATGCACTTCCATGTGGAGAATACAGATATCTTGCTCCTGTAGAGAGAAAAGAAGAACAGATATGTTTTGTCGCACCGCATGCGAGAGTTTTATTAGTTGATGATACGGAAATGAATATTGTTGTGGAAAAAGGTCTTCTTGCACCATATAATATGCAGATAGATGTAGCTTATGATGGTATTCAGGCTTTGAAAAAAGTTAAATCCGATACACATTATGATATAATTTTTATGGATCACATGATGCCTGAAATGGACGGTGTCGAGGCAACTAAAAATATAAGAAATCTGGAAGGTGAATATTACCAGAAGGTTCCGATTATAGCACTTACGGCAAATGCAATTAAATCGGCACAGGAATTATTCAAAGAAGCCGGAATGAATGATTTTGTTGCAAAACCTGTTGAATTTAAAGAAGTAACAAGGGTTCTTCTGACATGGCTTCCAAAAGAATTTGTTGAACCAAGCAGTCCGCAGGCGCTTGCTGATGACATGGACTGGAATGAAGAAATTCAGCAGTTGTCAGAACTTTTAGATATAACTGTAGTAAAAAAATATTTCTCAGGTAAGATGGATGTATACATGCGGGCCTTGAGAAAATTTATAAAAGATGGTATTACCCGTAATGAGAAAATAAGAGCAGCATATGATAATTCTGATTGGAAAAATTATGCAATATATGTTCATTCGATGAAAAGCAGTTGTGCCACCGTTGGAGCTTTTGAAATATCAAGTATGGCTGAAAGTCTTGAAGTGGCGGCGAAAGCCGAATCAGTTGATTATATTAAGACGCATACGCAAAGAGCGTTAGGTTATCTTGAAAGTCTTATAGCTGCATTAAAGGAATCTGTAATAAAAGAAGATAAAGACAATGTTTCAGATGATACAGATGATTTTGAGCCAATAGATGAGGTTACCCTGAAAGGTTATCTGGGTGAGCTTAAAGATGCAGTATATACAGCAAAGATTTCCAATGCTGAGGATATAATTGAAAAAATGAATTTATATGGTTATAATGGGAAGAGCCTTAAAGAGTTCACCGAAAAAATTAAGGCAATGATAGATGATTTTTTATTGGACGATGCTATTAGCGCTATAGAACATTTTCCAGTGCAAGGCATCTCTTTAGATTAGAGAGGTTTATATGAAGAAGCATATAATGATTGTTGATGACGATAAATTAAATTTGGTCACAGCAAGAGGTATTTTGAAAGATAAATTTGAAGTTTCTGCTGCTAATTCAGGAGAACTGGCATTAACTTTATTGGAGCGTTCAATTCCGGATCTGATACTGCTTGACATAATGATGCCACAGATGAGTGGTCTTGAAGTAATGGACAGAATGCAGTCACACCCATTGTGGCGTTCAATTCCAATTATTTTTCTGACTGCAGATGATAATGTTTCACAGGAAGCAGAGTGTCTTAGAAGAGGTGCAGCCGATTTTATCCACAAACCATTTGAAGTCGAAGTAATGATTGCGAGAATTAACAGAACACTTAGAAATGTAGAAGACAGAAAAGAGTTAGAAAGACAGTGGCAGAATATTCATAATATGGTATCTGTAGAACAGGTACTGTTTGATGCACACAGAACTAATAACGGAATTGAGATGGCTATGCAGCTCATATGTGAGTCAGAGAGTGCAAAGCGAGCATTTATTATAGAGAAAAACAATGATACTTATACTTGTGTATCTGAATGGTGTGCAGATAAATCAGGAGATTGTTTCAGGGTTGGTGAGCGCATAGATGCACAACCTTTCCTGACATGGATGGAGCAGCTTCAGAATCATCTGCCGGTAAGTATACCTGATGTTGAGGAAATAAAAGACCAGAAAGCTTCATATGACTTTTTGAAATCCCGGGATGTAAATAACTTTGTTGCAGCTCCAATTTATTTTTCAGATAATACCTTCTATGGATTTTTAGGCGTGGATAATCCGGGTCTTAATTTCCACAGTGTTGATATGCTTTGTTTTATGTCGCTTGGTTTTTCAATGGCATTTGAAAATCTTGAAGAACATAAGAGAATAGAACGCATGGGAATGTATGATTTTGACACAGGCGTTCTCAACAGAAACAGTTATTTTAACTATATTCATAATTATGAACAGAATGAAGGAGACTGTCTTGGATGTGTATTTATAGATGTTAACGGTCTTCATGAATATAATAATAAATATGGACACGAGCTTGGTGACAAGATGCTTGAATCAATTGCCGGTATCCTGACAAAACAGTTCGGACATGGAAAAGTGTATCGTATCGGTGGTGACGAGTTCGTTGTTCTTGTTGAAAATATTTCAAAAGACGAAATTAAGAATATTATGACGGCAGCTGACAGTCAGATTGAGGAAAAGGGATATTCAGTTTCCTATGGTATTGACTGGAGCGACAAAGAGATTGATATTATAGAGATGGTAAAGATTGCAGACGCGTATATGTATGATGCAAAAGCACTGCATTATTCAAAACAGGAGAATGACAGACGAACAGTTCGATAAAAGTCGAATGCTATATGGAGAGACTAATATGTTTTCGTATGATGGTAAAGTAAGATACAGTGAAGTAGATTCAAATAAAAATCTGACGGTGACAGCAGCAGTTAATTATCTTCAGGATACATGTGTACTGCATTCAGAAAGTGTTGGTGCCGGAGTTGATTATGTTAATGAAAGCGGCCGGGTATGGATGCTTGGGGCATGGCGTATAGAATTCCTTGAAGACATACAGTTTGACGATTTAATCAGGGTAAGCACATGGCCTTACGGGTTTAAATCATTTTTCGGATACAGAAATCTTACCATAAGTAAAAATGATAAAATTTGTGTAAGGGCTGATTCTACATGGATGTTATATTCAGTTAAGCAGGGAAGGCTTGTAAAAGTTTCAGAAGAAGATGTGAAATTTTATCCATGTGAAGATGAGCTTGATATGGAAAAATGTAAGAGAAAACTAACAACAGAAGCACCTTTTATTGAAAAAAAAGAATTTGTAATTCCAAATACCTATATAGATACAAACGGGCATGTAAATAATGGAAAATATGTCCAGATGGCGGCTGATGCGATTAATCTTAATGAAAAAGTGACTGTTTTAGAGGTTGAGTACAGAATGGCTGCAAAAGAGTCAGATAAAGTTATATGCTATATTTATTGTAATGAAGAAGAGAAATTTGTAGAAATGAAAAATGAAAACGGAGATGTTTTTGCACAGGTTAAATTTACTTTAAAGTAAATCAGAGTACAGAACAAAAGGGGATATAAATCATGAATGCGTTGAAATTGATGTTATCCAAAGATAAAGTTAATTATTTATATGCGGATTGCCCGCTCGATAAAGCACTGACTCTTTTTACGGAGAGCGGATACAGTGCAGTGCCTGTTATAGAAGATGATGGTTCCTATATAGGTACTGTATGCGATAAAGATTTTCTGAAATGTTATTCATCACATGGTGCAGACAGAAATATGGAAGAGTGTCAGTTGAAAGACATAATAAATGTTAATTGGAATCCTGCAATCAATGTTTATACAAATGTTGATGATGTTCTGCTTCTTTCGATGAATCAGAATTTCCTTCCTGTTGTAGATGATGATGAAATATTTATCGGAATAATTACAAGAAAAGCCATTATTCAGTTTTTGTCAGAAAGAAGCAGTGAATTTGGAGGGTTAGACCAGCTTCCGGCGCTTTCTAACCAGCACAATATAGAGAAAATGATGATAGCAGTTGAGGATCAGACATCAGGCTATCGTATGTTTTTTAAAATGTATGAAACGGCAATGCGGGAAGTGTGCACAAGACTTGAGACGATAGATGAATTTCTTGCATATAAATATAACAGAAAGCCGCTTCATCATATAGAACACAGAATTAAGTCGATGAAAAGTATTATCGGAAAGCTTGAAAAGAAAAATCTTCCGCTTTCGATTGAATCAATAAGACAGAATTTGTTTGATATTGCAGGAGTAAGGGCAATATGTGCATATCTTAATGATGTATATGAATTTGCAGAATATATAGAGATGCAGCCTGATATTAAAATTATAAGAATAAAAGATTATATTAAAAGCCCAAAAGTAAATGGTTACAGAAGCCTTCATCTTATAATTGAGATACCTGTTAATTTCCTTGAGGCAAGACAGTATCTTCCGGTAGAAATACAGCTTAGAACAGAGCCTATGGATTATTGGGCAAGTCTTGAACATGATTTGAAGTATAAGCCTGTTCAGAATGATAATGGTATCGATATTTCAAATCAGCTTATCGAGTGTAGCTGTGAACTTGCAGAGACAGAGAAGAAGATGCAGAATCTGGCAAGGCTTATCGGCTGTAATGTGGATGACAGAGATGACAACTGGCAGAAGAGCTGGGTATAAAATTATGAAAAATGCAAATAAATATTTATGTATAGATATTGGTGGAACCGCAATAAAATATGGGATTTTTACAGATGAGACAGAATGTCTCATGAAAAATCAGATAACTACGCCTCCGTACATGCAGGAATTTACTGCATGTATGGAGGATATTTGCAGTACGGCACAGAAAAAATATGATAAATTGTGTGGTGTGTCAGTAAGTGTTCCGGGAAGAGTGGATAAAGATGGAACTCTTAGGAGTAGTGGAAATCTCGTTTTTTTGAAAGACTATAATCTCACACAATTTATTCAGAAAATAACAGGACTTCCTACAAAGGTAGAAAATGATGGCATATGTGCGGCAATTGCAGAGCATAAAGACGGAGCCTTAAAGGGCTGTCACAATGCCATTGCAGTTATATTTGGAACAGGCATTGCCGGTGGGATAATTATAAATGATAAAATATTTCGTGGCAGCAGTGGCAGCGCTGCAGAATTTAGCTTTATAGTAATGGGAGCAGGTTTTTTCAATGAAGAAACGTTGTGGGCGGCTGATAATGGTGATTACATGCTAAGGCAGCTTGTTGGTGAAGTCAAACATATACCGTCAGCTGGACTTGATGGAAGAAGAATTTTTGAGATGGCTGATTCGGGTGATGAAGAAGTAAAAATCGTAATTGATAATTATACAAAAATAATTGCAAGAAATCTGTTTAATCTGCAGGCAGTACTTGATGTTGAAAAAATAGCAGTAGGCGGTGGTATTGCTAATTCGGATTTTTTTGCAGGCAGTATACATAAGAATTTTGATGAATATTTCAGACTGACTAAAGCACCGTTTAATAAACCACAGATTGTAAAATGCAGATTTACGGAAAATGCAAATATGGTTGGTGCGTTAGTTAATTTTTTGAAGGAGGAATAATTATGGCATGGTATGACAAAGCGGTATTTTACCACATTTATCCATTAGGATTATGCGGCTGTAAGAAGGAAAACAATGGAGAGTGCGAAAATCATTTTGATAAACTAAATGAGTGGACAGGCAATATTAAGAAGCTTAATTGTACAGCTATTTATATTGGTCCTCTGTTTGAATCAGTCGGTCATGGCTATGAAACAACAGATTATAAGCGTGTTGACTGTAGACTTGGAACAAATGATGATTTTAAAAAGTATGTTGATAACTGCCACAGACTGGGTTTAAAGGTTATAGTCGACGGTGTGTTTAACCATGTTGGAAGAGAATTTTTTGCATTTAAAGATTTAAAGGCAAATCGTGAAAATTCCAGATACAAGGACTGGTTCTGTAATGTTAATTTCTGGAACAATAATGAATATAATGATGGTTTTTCTTATGATAACTGGGGCGGTTATAATCTGTTAGTCAAGCTTAACCAGAGAAACCCGGAAGTGAAAGACTATATTTATGATGTTATCGAGTTCTGGGTAAAAGAATTTGACATAGATGGAATAAGGCTTGATGCTGCTGATGTTCTTGATTATGATTTCATGAGAGGAATCAGAAGCAAGTGCGACAGCCTAAAAGAAGAGTTCTGGCTCATGGGAGAAGTTATTCATGGACAGTATTCTAACTGGGCAAACCCTCAGATGCTTCATTCCGTTACAAATTATGAGCTTCACAAAGCTTTGTATTCAGGCCATAATGATTATAATTTTTTTGAAATAGCACATACTGTTCAGAGAAGTCTTCAGATAAATGGAGATATTAAGCTTTATTCATTTGTTGACAATCATGATGTGGCAAGAATTTACAGCAAACTTAATAATAAAGGGCATTTATTTACGGTACATCTGCTTTTGTACGGACTTCCGGGAATTCCTTCAATATATTATGGTTCAGAATTTTTGGTAGAAGGAAATAAGGAGCAGGGTTCTGACGCAAGTCTTCGTCCACAGCTTAACCTGGCTGATTTTAAAAATTATTATACTGAAAATAAAATTACAAAGCTTATAATGAGACTCGGCCAGTTAAAGAAGCACTATGATGAATTAAGCTATGGCAGATATGAGCAGCTTTTGCTCACAAACAGACAATTTGCATTTGCAAGAGTATTTGACAGTTCAGCGGTGTTAGTTGTTGCTAACAACGATGATGCACCTGCAAACTTAAGCGTGAGACTTCCAGTCAATAAAACAAAGGCAGTAGATTTATTAGAGCCTGTATTTGGAAAAAAACAGTTTAGTATAGAAAACAGACAGCTTAACATAAGTCTTGATGCGTGTGACGGAACAGTGATTTTCGTGGCAGATGAACCTGAAAATATTGAATTTAGTGAAGATACGGACCTTTCAGCAGACAATATTAAAGGCAGCAGAGAGTGTTGTAATGAAGAAGATGGAGTCTGCCCGTCGTCAGGAACAGCCGATAGTTCAACAAATGACATATGCCAGTCAACAGGAACAGCCGCTGGTTCAACAAATGACACCTATGAGCCATCGGAGCGTCTGAAAAAACAGATGGCATTTGCTATTGAGTTAGATAAAGAAAAGCTTATCGGAAGACAGACATATATTGCCGATGCGAGCAGAAAAGAAAATGATGCTGAGCATGCATGGCATATTGCGCTTATGACAATGCTTCTGTCAGAGTATGCTAACGAGAAATTTGATATTCTTCATACGATAGAAATGCTTATTATACATGATGTTGTTGAGATAGATGCAGGAGATACATTTGCATATGATTCTGCCGGAAATGAGACAAAAAGAGAAAGAGAAGTTGCTGCAGCAGACAGAATTTTTGCATTACTGCCAGATGAACAGGCGGCAAAATTCCGCACATTGTGGGACGAATTTGAAGAAGCTGCCACACCGGAAGCTAAATTTGCAAATGCTATGGATTCAGTACAGCCGGCAATGTTAAATGACGCAACAGGCGGTAAATCATGGAGAGAACATGGAGTTGCCGCAGAGAGTGTATTATCAAGACTTGAGAGAAAGGTTCGCCCAGGCTCAGAGGAATTATTTAAATTATTAAGCTCATATGTAGAAAGAAACAGGAAAGAAGGAAATCTCAAATGATGATTCAGGATATTGGAAATCATATTTTCCATAATGAATTTGACAATAAGGAAGTAACAGAAGATGACATTGTTTTTGTGTTTTACGGAAATCAGATATTATGTAAACTTGGTGACAATAAGGAACTGATTCTCCCGACATTTAAACAGCTTAACAGAGAAAAAGAAGAAGTTGTGTTTGCATTTCATATAGATGAAAAACCATATTTTCTGTTAAGAGACTGGGACGGTGTATTGCTTGATGGTTTTACATATCAGAGTGTTGAAATACTTCGTAATGTCACACCAAAACATGAAGCATTTGCCGGTTTTTGTGCATATCATTTATCATGCTGGTACAGGGATACGAAATTCTGCGGAAGATGTGGACATACACTTGTGCCTGACACAAAAGAAAGAATGATGTTTTGTCCTGAATGTAAAAACATGATATATCCGCGCATAAACCCTGTAATTATAGTCGGAGTTACATGGGGTGACAAAATAATTATGACAAAATATAACGGAAGAAGTTATAAAGATTATGCACTTATAGCCGGGTTTACAGAGTTTGGAGAGACAATAGAGCAGACTGTTGAAAGAGAAGTTTTAGAAGAAGTAGGTCTGAAAGTAAAAAATATCCGTTTTTACAAAAGCCAGCCGTGGGGATTTTCAGGTTCACTGCTCATGGGATTTTTTGCAGATGTAGACGGTGATAAACACATTTCATTAGAGGAAGAAGAGCTTTCATATGGCGGCTGGTTTAAGCGTGATGAAATAGACCTGCCGCCTGATGATGTGTCACTGACAAGAGAGATGATACTTGCTTTTGCAAACGGAACCGAACCAAAATAAAGATTTTTGAATATTCTTTTATAAAGTGTCAATAATACCTTTAGAGGTGATGGCATGAATAAAAAAGATGATTTATTGATTCGGGGAAACCGAAATAAAAGAAGACAGTCAAACAGAAGAAGAAATATTGCTGTGGCAACTGCACTTAGTGTTGTGTGTATTGCGGCGATGGCAGGGGTGTACCGCCTGGAAACGCAGAAAAATAATAAAGAAGAACTTCTTGTAAACTGGGAAGACAATGCAAGCTCTGACAGTGCCGACAAGGTGAATGTTAATATAAGTGCTGAGAAGACAAAGGACCCGTTAGCTGATTTGGAGGTATCTATTTCGCAGAATGATGTGCAGAATGATATATCAGACAGTGCAGATACTTCGCTTTTAGAGGCTGATGTTGCAGAAGCCGCAGAAAATGCCGGACAGTTGGGTCAGGACGCATCATCAGAAGCTCCGGTCGGTCAGGACGCAGTTGAAGTAAATGAAAAGCAGGAAAGTACACAGGCATCAGCAAGCAATTCAGTTGCAGTTTCTTTTAAGGAAGGAGATTCATTAAACTGGCCTGTAGAGGGAAGTATACTTCTTGATTACAGTATGGATTCAACAACTTATTTTGCAACGCTCGATCAGTATAAATATAATCCTGCGCTTCTTATACAGTCTGATGTCGGAACAGATGTCTGTGCGGCAGCTTCTGGAATTGTAGAATCAATTACAGAGACTGATGAGACGGGAATTACCGTCACAATGGATATTGGTGGAGGTTATCAGCTTGTGTATGGACAGCTTTCCGGAGTAAACTATGGAACGGGAGCTTATATAGAAAAAGGCTCATTAGTTGGAACAGTTGCTTCACCGACAAAATATTACACAGTTGAGGGAAGTAATCTTTACTTTGAAATGCTTCATGACGGTGTGCCTGCAGACCCTGTAGAATACCTGAATGAAGGAATTGTAAATGAGTAGATGAAGCAGAAATGAATAATTGTAGAAAATAAATGATTGCAGATAAAACGAGCAAGGGGCATAGTCTTCGGAAGTAATATCCGTTGATGCTGCCCCGGCATCTGCTTAAATTAAAACACAGGAGAATGATATGGAGACAGATATTTCAAAAAAGTTAGTTGGGACTAACCAAAACACAGGTGGTTTACATAAAGTGTTACTTTTGATAGTTACACTGTTTTATTTTGTGGCAACAGCGTTAATTATCCGCATATGGTGCGAACAGTATAAGGTTGTATTGTCAGAATCAGAAGAGATACGAAATTTTCTGTTGGGCTTTATATTAGTCTACAGCATCATTTCAAGTCTGGCATATTTTGTCAGTCTGATTTTTCTTGGTGTAAGCTTTTTTAAGACAGCAAAAGGAAAGCTTACATATAAGAAATATGGTATTTTTCTTAATGTATTTTTTGCAATGCAGATTGTTTCCGGTATTTTTCTTATATTAAACGGAGCAAAGGCTTCTGCTATGCTTTTGCAGATTTTAACACCTGTACTTATGATAATTGCGGTGTCATGTGTATTTATATCCGGTAAAATAAAGAATCGTATTATAATTTACTGCATGTCAGCGGCATATATAGTTGTTAATCTGATTAAAATTACACAAAATATTGCAAATAAAGGATACAGCACAAATATGCTCGGTATGCCGGAATTTATAATATTATTTGCAAGAGTTCTGCTTGCGGGGCTGATTGTCAATCAGACAATTAGTGAGTATCAGAGTTTGAAAAGTGATATGAATTGAAGATATGAATGGATATATGAATTGAAAACTTTATTTTACTTGACTTTTTTTTGCGAGTTTTCTATAATTGATTTATCAGAGGTCACTTAAAGGCAGTGGTCCGCAGATTATTAAATGCAGAGACGAAGACAGTAGGGATTGCAGGAAAGTCAAAGCGAGCCGGAGATGGTGTAAGCCCGGTATTAGTAGAGCAGTTCTGAATATCACTTCCAAGCAGCAGTCTGAAAGAGATATGATAAGTGTTTTTAGTAGGAACTGACGGATTTCCACCGTTACAGGGAAAGTATATAAGATGTATACTTAATAGGTGGTATAGCAAGGGATTTTATCTCTTGTCCTATTTTGGACAGGGGATAGAATCCCTTGTTGTTTGTAGAAAAATTTAAGAAAGGAAAGTTTACAGACTATGTACGAAAAAGTATCGACCAATCTCAATTTTGTGGAGAGAGAAAAGAAAATTGAAAAATTCTGGGCTGATAATTCTATTTTCCAGAAAAGTATGGATTCAAGAAAAGAAGGAGAAACATATACATTCTATGACGGACCTCCTACAGCAAACGGAAAACCTCATATCGGACATGTTCTTACACGTGTTATTAAAGATATGATTCCAAGATACCGTACAATGAAAGGCTACATGGTACCAAGAAAGGCAGGCTGGGATACACATGGCCTTCCGGTTGAGCTTGAAGTTGAAAAAATGCTCGGATTAGACGGAAAAGAGCAGATTGAAGAATACGGTCTTGAGCCATTTATCCGTCATTGTAAGGAAAGTGTATGGAAATATAAGGGAATGTGGGAAGATTTCTCATCAACAGTCGGTTTCTGGGCTGATATGGAGAACCCATATGTAACTTATGATAATAATTTTATTGAATCAGAGTGGTGGGCATTAAAACAGATTTGGGATAAGAAGCTTTTATACAAAGGCTTCAAGATTGTACCATATTGTCCAAGATGTGGTACTCCGCTTTCATCACACGAGGTAGCACAGGGCTATAAAGATATCAAAGAGCGTTCAGCAATTGCAAGATTCAAGGTAAAAGATGAAGATGCATATATTCTTGCATGGACAACAACACCGTGGACACTTCCTTCAAATGTGGCACTCTGTGTAAATCCTGATGAATCATATGTTAAAGTTAAGACTGCTGACGGATATACTTATTACATGGCAGAAGCTCTTACAGAGAAAGTTCTCGGTGGAGATAATCCTACAGCACCATTTGAAATAGTAGAAAGATATGTTGGTAAAGATTTAGAATATAAAGAATATGAGCCATTATTTGACTGTGCTGTTGATATTTGCAAAAAACAGAATAAGAAAGCTTTCTTCGTTACATGTGACAGTTATGTAACATTGACAGATGGTACAGGTGTCGTTCATATCGCTCCTGCATTTGGTGAAGATGATGCTAATGTCGGAAGAAATTATGACCTTCCATTTGTACAGCTTGTAGATGGAAAAGGTGAAATGACAAAAGAAACACCGTGGGAAGGCGTGTTCTGTAAAGATGCAGATAAGCTTGTTCTTACTGCACTTGAAGAAGCAGGACTTTTATTCTCAGCACCTAAGTTTGAGCATAGTTATCCTCATTGCTGGAGATGTGATACACCACTTATCTACTATGCAAGAGAGTCATGGTTTATCAAGATGACAGCAGTAAAAGATGACTTAATCAGAAATAATAATACAATCAACTGGATTCCTAAGAGTATCGGTGAAGGACGTTTTGGCGACTGGCTTAAGAATGTACAGGACTGGGGTATTTCAAGAAACCGTTACTGGGGTACTCCTCTTAATGTATGGGAATGTAAATGTGGCTGCATGCATTCAATCGGCAGCATTGAAGAATTAAAACAGATGTCAGACAACTGTCCTGACGATATCGAATTACACCGTCCATACATTGATGCAGTTACAATTAAGTGTCCTGAGTGTGGAGAGCAGATGCATCGTGTACCGGAAGTTATCGACTGCTGGTTCGATTCAGGTTCAATGCCATTTGCACAGCATCATTATCCATTTGAAAATAAAGATTTATTTGAGCAGCAGTTCCCGGCAGACTTTATTTCAGAAGCCGTTGACCAGACAAGAGGCTGGTTCTATTCACTGCTTGCAATTTCAACGCTTATTTTCAACAAAGCTCCATATAAGAATGTAATTGTTCTTGGACATGTTCAGGATAAAGACGGACAGAAGATGAGTAAATCAAAAGGAAATGCGGTAGACCCGTTTGATGCACTTGATAAATTTGGTGCAGATGCAATCCGCTGGTATTTCTATGTAAACAGTGCACCGTGGCTTCCTAACCGTTTCTACGAAGATGCAGTAGTAGAAGGCCAGAGAAAATTTATGGGAACACTCTGGAATACTTATGCATTTTTCGTTTTGTATGCTAATATAGATAATTTTGATGCAACTAAATATAAATTAGAGTATGATAAGCTTGGTGTTATGGACAAATGGCTTTTATCTAAGCTTAACACATTGATTAAGACAGTTGATGATAATCTTGGAAATTACAGAATACCTGAAAGTGCAAGAGCATTGCAGGATTTTGTAGATGAGATGAGTAACTGGTATGTAAGAAGAAGCCGTGAGAGATTCTGGGCAAAAGACATGCCACAGGATAAAATCAATGCATATATGACATTATATACAGCACTTGTTACAGTATCAAAAGTTGCAGCTCCAATGATTCCGTTTATGACAGAAGACATTTATCAGAATCTTGTAAGAAGCATTGATAAAGATGCACCGGAAAGTATCCATTTATGCGACTATCCTGTAGCTGATGAGAGTGTAATTGATACTAAGCTTGAAGAGGATATGGAAGAAGTATTAAAGGCTGTTGTAATGGGTCGTGCATGTCGTAATTCAGCTAATATCAAGAACCGCCAGCCAATCGGAAAGATGTATCTTAAAGGTGACTTTAAATTTGATGAATCTTTCAAAGCTGTAATTGAAGATGAATTAAATGTAAAAGAAGTTATTATTACAGATGATGTCAGAAACTTTACAACATATACATTTAAACCACAGATGCGTACAGTTGGCCCTAAATACGGCAAGCTCCTTAATGCAATTAAAGCTGCACTGCTTGAGCTTGACGGAAATGCAGCAATGGACGAACTTAATGAAAATGGTGTACTCAAATTAGATGTAAATGGTGAAAATGTTGAGTTAGGAAAAGATGATTTACTTATCGAGATGACACAGATGGAAGGTTATGTTTCAGAAAGTGATAACACAGCAACTGTAGTCATTGATACAAATCTTACAGAAGAACTCATAGAAGAAGGATTTATACGAGAAGTAATAAGTAAAATCCAGACAATGCGTAAAGAAGCAGACTTTGAAGTAATGGATAAAATCCGCGTTGCAGTATGGAACAATGACAAAGTTATGAAGCTAGTTGAAACTAACAAAGATGAAATCATGTCAGAAGTTCTTGCAGAGGAAGTTGTTCTTGAAAAAGCAGACGGTTATGAAAAAGAATGGAACATCAATGGCGAAAAGGTTATGATGTCAGTTAAGCGTAAATAACAGTGCAGTAATTACTTTATTTCTTCCACATACATAGTGGAGGAAATAAAGAACTGCCTATTTATAAAAAAGGAGGACGATTTATGTTCAATGAAAAATTTGAGAAAGAAGCTTTTAAAAAGGAAGTAAAGACAAATATCAGAAATCTTTACAGAAAAACAATTGATGAGGCAACTCCACAGCAGATTTTTCAGGCAGTAAGCTATGCGGTAAAAGATGTAATTATCGAAGACTGGATGGAGACTCAGAAGGCTTATGAAGAGCAGGATCCAAAGACTGTATATTATCTTTCAATGGAATTTTTAATGGGTCGTGCTTTAGGTAATAACTTAATCAACCTCACAGCCTACAAAGAAGTTAAAGAAGCATTAGAAGAGCTTGGTCTTGACTTAAATGTTATTGAAGACCAGGAACCGGATGCAGCGCTTGGTAATGGTGGTCTTGGACGTCTTGCAGCATGTTTCCTTGATTCACTTGCAACACTCGGATATTCAGCATATGGTTGTGGTATCCGTTACCGTTACGGTATGTTTAAGCAGGAAATCAAAGATGGATATCAGGTAGAAGTACCGGATAACTGGCTTAAAGACGGAAACCCATTTGAACTTCGTCGTCCAGAATATTCTACTGAAGTAAAATTTGGCGGATATGTAAGAGTTGAAACAGATGAAAATGGTAAAAATAATTTCGTACAGGACGGTTATCAGTCTGTAATTGCAGTACCTTATGATCTGCCAATCGTAGGTTATGGCAATGGTATTGTAAATACACTTCGTATATGGGACGCACAGCCTGTAGACTGTTTCCAGCTTGATTCATTTGATAAAGGTGATTATCAGAAGGCTGTTGAGCAGGAAAATCTTGCTCGTAATATCGTAGAAGTCCTTTATCCTAATGACAATCATTATTCAGGAAAAGAATTAAGATTAAAACAGCAGTACTTCTTTATTTCAGCAAGTATTCAGACTGCAGTTAAGAAATATAAAGACAAACACGGTGATGTTAAGAAGCTTTATGAAAAAGTTACATTCCAGCTTAATGATACACACCCGACAGTTACAGTTGCAGAACTTATGCGTATCCTTCTTGATGAAGAACATTTAGAGTGGGAAGAAGCATGGGCAATCACAACAAAGACATGTGCATACACAAACCATACAATCATGGCTGAAGCTTTGGAAAAATGGCCTATTGAACTCTTCTCAAGACTTCTTCCTCGTATTTATCAGATTGTTGAGGAAATTAATCGTCGTTTCATTCTTGAAATTGAGAAGAAATATCCTGGAAATCAGGAAAAAATCCGTAAAATGGCTATTATTTATGATGGTCAGGTTAAGATGGCTCATCTTGCAATTGCAGCAGGTTATTCTGTAAATGGTGTTGCAAGACTTCATACAGAAATTCTTAAACATCAGGAATTAAAAGACTTCTATGAGATGATGCCTGAGAAATTTAACAACAAGACAAATGGTATTACACAGAGAAGATTCTTATTACATGGTAATCCGCTTCTTGCTGACTGGGTATCAGACCACATTGGTAAAGACTGGATTACAGACCTTTCAAAGATAAATAAACTTGCAGTTTTTGCTGATGATGAGAAAGCCCAGCAGGAATTTATGACAATTAAATTTAAGAATAAAGAAAGACTGGCAAAATATATTCTTGAAAATAATGGAATTGAAGTAGACCCTCATTCAATTTTTGATGTTCAGGTTAAGAGACTTCATGAATATAAGAGACAGCTGCTTAATATTCTTCATGTAATGCATTTATATAATCAGATTAAAGCACATCCTGAAATGCCATTTTATCCAAGAACATTTATCTTTGGTGCAAAGGCAGCAGCAGGTTACAGAAGAGCAAAACTTACAATCAAGCTTATCAATTCTGTTGCAGATGTTGTAAACAATGATGCTTCAATCAATGGAAAACTTAAAATTGTATTTATTGAAAATTATCGTGTATCTAATGCAGAGCTTATATTTGCAGCAGCAGATGTCAGTGAACAGATTTCTACTGCAAGTAAAGAAGCTTCCGGTACTGGTAACATGAAGTTTATGTTAAATGGTGCTTTAACACTTGGTACAATGGACGGAGCAAATGTTGAAATTGTCGAAGAAGTTGGCGATGAAAATGCATTTATTTTCGGACTTTCATCAGATGAAGTAATCAACTATGAAAATAATGGTGGATACAATCCAATGGATATTTTCAACAACGACCAGGATATCAGACAGGTGCTTATGCAGTTGATTAACGGCTTCTATTCACCAAATGACCCTGAATTATTCAGAGATTTATATAACTCACTTCTTAACACAGAGAGCAGTGACAGAGCAGATACTTACTTTATTCTTAAAGATTTCCGCTCTTATGCAGATGCACAGAAGAAAGTTGAAGAAGCATACAGAGATACAGCAGGCTGGGCTAAGAGTGCAATTCTTAATACAGCATGCAGTGGTAAATTTACATCTGACAGAACAATTCAGGAATATGTAGATGATATCTGGCATCTTGATAAAGTTGTACTTGACAGAAAGTAATATATAACCAGAAAGTAAGAAGTATGACTGATAAATAATATTTAAATTATACGGCAGCGTTGCTAAAGGTGGAGCTGCCGTATATATATGTAATGTGAGGATTTACAGAGCGTAAAGCGCAGAATAGTCCGCAGATATCATAGCTGTGGAACATGTTTTCTTTGATAAAAATTCTGTCAAAGTAGAAAATGCCGCCTTGTAAGGAGGTGAAAATGGTGAAAAAGATAGAAGAATATGTAAGGAGCATTCCTGATTTTCCTGAAAAAGGTATTATTTTCAGAGATATAACAAGTGTTCTTCAGGACGCAGACGGTCTTCATTTATCAATTGAGTCTATGATTAAATTATTGGACGGTGTTGATTTTGATGTTGTTGTCGGTACTGAGTCCCGGGGATTTATTTTTGGAATGCCTATAGCTTATGAGCTGCATAAGCCTTTCGTTCCCGTCAGAAAAAAAGGAAAACTTCCACTTGAGACAATTTCAAAGGAATATGATCTGGAATACGGAAGTGCAGTAATTGAGATGCATAAAGATTCCATTAAACCAGGTCAGAAGGTAGTTATAGTTGATGACCTTATTGCAACCGGTGGAACTATTGAGGCTGCAATCCAGATGGTAGAAGAACTTGGTGGAGAAGTAGTAAAAGTAATTTTCTTTATGGAACTTGCAGGTCTTAAAGGCAGAGAACGATTAAAGAATTATGATGTCGACAGTGTTATTATTTATGAAGGAAAATAACTGTGACAAAAGACAGGAGAAGAGAAATGTTAGAAAAGTTTTTTAAACTAAAGGAAAATAAAACTACAGTTCGTAACGAAGTAATCGGTGGTGTTACAACATTTATGACAATGGCATATATCCTTGCAGTTAATCCATCAATGCTTTCAGCAGCAGGAATGGATTCAACAGCAGTATTGCTTGCAACAGCATTGGCATCTTTCTTAGGTACTATTATCATGGCGCTTCTTGCAAATTATCCATTTGCACTTGCTCCTGGTATGGGACTTAACGCATATTTTGCTTATACTGTCTGCGGTTCAATGGGATATAGCTGGCAGCTTGCTCTTATGGCAGTATTTGTTGAAGGTCTTGTATTTATAGTATTATCTTTAACAAATGTCAGAGAAGCAATTTTTAATGCGATTCCATCAGCACTTAAAAAAGGTGTAAGTGCAGGTATCGGTTTATTTATTGCATTTGTAGGTCTTCAGGGTGCACATCTTGTTGTTGCCAAAGAATCAACACTTGTAACATATGTTGATTTTACAGGTACTATTAACCATGAAGGAATCTGTGCAATACTTGCATTTGTTGGTTTAATTATTACAGCAATTCTTTATGTAAAAAATGTAAAAGGTTCAATCCTTATAGGTATTATAGCAACATGGATACTTGGTATGATCTGCCAGGCAGCCGGAATATATAAAGTTGATGTTGATGCAGGATTTTATTCATTATATCCTACACTTGGAATCACAGATTTTACAGCTTTGTCAAAGACATTTGGACAGGTGTTCAAGGCTGATTTTTCAGGTCATGGCATTGTAAACTTTATCGTTGTATTATTCTCATTCCTTTTTGTTGATATGTTTGATACACTTGGAACACTTATCGGTGTTGCAACAAAAGCCGACATGCTCGACAAAGATGAGAAGCTTCCTAGAATTAAACAGGCATTACTTGCAGATGCTATTGCAACAAGTGCAGGTGCCGTACTTGGTACTTCAACCACAACTACATTCGTAGAAAGTTCTGCAGGCGTAGGTGCAGGTGCAAGAACAGGTCTTGCTTCAGTTGTTACAGGTCTGTTATTCCTTTTATCAGTATTATTTGCACCTATATTTACAGCCATTCCGGGATTTGCAACAGCTCCGGCACTTATATTTGTTGGATTCCTTATGATTTCTTCTATTGTTAAAATAGATTTTGAAGATTTAACAGAAGCAATTCCTGCATATCTTTGTGTACTTGCAATGCCACTTATGTATAGTATCGCAGAAGGTATTGCAGTAGGTGTAATTTCATATGTACTTATCAATGTATGCGCAGGAAAAGCTAAGAAAATAACTCCGCTTATGTATGTGCTTGCGGTATTATTTATCTGTAAATATATATTCCTGTAGGCTGTAATTGATACATTATAAAAAAGTAATGTATTAATTATTGTTAATTATAATGAACAAAAAAACGCCCCGGCGTTATCAGATTTTGAAAACATAACATTCTTAGTCTGATTTCGTGGGGCGGTTTTATTTACTTTAAATGAACAAATTTAAAATATTGCACAATTTTATGCTTTTTTCTGTATTTGCGCATTTATAGTATTTATTTAAATTCTACAATTGTAACGCCTGCATCTCCTTCTCCAAATGCTCCGAGACGGTATGATTTTACATGCTTCTGGCGTTTTAAATATTGGTGGACACCGGCTCTTAATGCGCCTGTTCCTTTTCCGTGAACTACTCTTACCTGTTCTAAATGTGCAAGATATGCATCATCTAAATATTTATCAAGTCTGCTTATTGCTTCATCTACTGTAAGACCGAGAAGATTTATTTCAGCCGATACTGATGAGGATTTTGACATTTTGATTTTTCCTGTGTTGGTACGAGGATTTTTTAATTTAACCTGTGTGCTTTCATCAGGAATTATTTCAAGGTCAGACATTGGGAGTTTTGAGCGGAGTATTCCCATTTGTAGCATTACCATTCCTTTGGCATCAGGAAGTGCAAGGACTGAGCCTTTGACATTCATGCTTAAAACACGGACCGAATCACCGATATGAAAATCAGTTGGTTTGTGCTGTTTTTGCTTAGCGGCAGGAGTTTTCATTGCCATGCCTTTTTCAGTTTTGTTCATCTGTTCACGAACTTTACGACGCTCGTCTTCCATTTTGCTTATATTGATATTTTCTTTTCCAAATTTGTGGAAATCTCTGATTGTCTTATCGGCAATCTCTTTTGCTTCTGCAAGAATACGGTTAGCTTCTTCATTTGCTTTACGCAGAATGTCTTCTCTTCGCTGGTCTATTCGGTCTTCTTTTGTTTCAAGATGTTTCTTTAAACGCTCAATTTCTTCTTTGTAACTTTCAATTTGTGCCTGCTCTTTTTCGATTGTGATTCTGCTGTTTTCTAGGTTTGCAATGAGGTCTTCAAAAGTTTCATCTTCGGCACTTATCTGTGCTTTGGCATTTTCAATAATGTCGTTAGACAATCCTAACTTTGAAGAAATTGCAAATGCGTTACTTTTTCCTGGAACACCAATTAAAATTCGATATGTTGGAGAAAGAGTTTCTACTGAAAATTCGCAGCTCGCATTTTCAACTCTAGGTGTGCTTAAAGCATAAATTTTAAGCTCACTGTAGTGGGTTGTTGCCATTATTCTTGCATTTCTGTTGTGAAGTTCCGTTAAAATTGAAATTGCAAGTGCGGCGCCTTCTGTCGGGTCTGTTCCGGCACAAAGCTCATCAAACAGACATAAACTGTTTTTATCAGCATGTTTTAAAATATTTACAATGTTAGTCATGTGAGACGAAAATGTACTCAGATTCTGCTCAATACTCTGTTCATCACCTATGTCTGCAAATACTTCTTTGAAAACTGCAAGTTTTGAACCTTCAAATGCAGGAATAAGCATACCTGCCTGACCCATAAGTGTGAGAAGTCCGGTTGTTTTAAGTGATACTGTTTTACCACCTGTATTTGGACCTGTTACAACAAGCAAATCAAATTTTCTGCCGAGGTTGATTGTAATAGGAACACACTTATGTTTGTCAAGAAGCGGGTGCCTTGCATCTTTGAGCTCAATTATTCCGTTTGTGTTAAATTCAGGTTTGCTGCCTTTGTAATCTTTTGCATAGGCTGCCTTTGCAAAAATAAAATCAAGCATTGTAAGAAGCCTGTAATCTTCGGTTAAAACATGTGTGTAACCACTTACTTCATTGCTTAGATTTGCGAGAATGACCTCGATTTCTTCCTGTTCTTTAAGCATAAGCTCTTTTAAATCATTATTTAATTTAACGACTGCCATTGGCTCAACGAAAAGTGTAGAACCGGTTGAAGACTGGTCGTGAATCATTCCCGGAACCTGTGAGCGGTACTCTGCCTTTACAGGAAGACAATATCTGCCATTTCTCATAGTTACGACATTGTCCTGCAGATAAGTCTGCATAGATGAGCTTGCGGCGAGGCTTGTCATCTGCGAATGAATCTTATCATTGATTGAATTCATGCTTCTTCTTATATTGTGGAGTGTCGGGCTTGCATCATCAGCCATTTCATCTTCTGAAATAATGCATCGATTAATTTCATTTGCAAGTGGTGTAAGCGGTTCAATCTGTTCAAAATAAATATCAAGTGAATCAGCTTCATCATCTTCTTTTTCCCTTCGTGAAAAAGCCTTTACACGGTTAGCTGCCACTAATAGTTTTGCTACCTTAAGCAGTTCGCCCATTCCGAGTATGCTTCCTATTTCCAGCCGTTTTAAACTGGCGGTAATATCATATACCCCTGAAAATGAAATACTTCCCTTCTGATAAATGCGGCTTAGTGCATCATCAGTTTTAATAAGTTCTTCTTTTATCTGTTCTATATTTGTCATTGGTACAAGGTTTTTGCAGGCTTTTTTTCCTCCGTCAGAAGAAGCAAACCCTTCAAGCCTTTCAATGATTTTATTAAATTCTAATGTATTAAAAACTTTACGGTTCATAAAAGTGTCTCCTGTTTTAGAAATTAGTGAAATTACAAATTATGCAGGCATATTTGATGTTTGATTTTTGTAATTACTATATGATGATGCCGACGGATTGCATCGCAGCAGGCTGCTTAAGCAATCCTGCTAACATTCGGAATCCGCGGATTTACTGCGTAAATCGCTACTTCCTCATGTTAGGGCGGGTCCCAAAGTGAAATTACAAATTATGCAAGCATAATTGATGTTTGATTTTTGTAATTACTATATGATGATGCCGACGGATTGCATCGCAG
>CAJJNI010000004.1 GCA_905193085.1 uncultured Lachnospiraceae bacterium
ACGAACACATGCTTTACCATGCTCAATCCAGAAATTTCTTACATCAGGGTCAGGACTTGATAATGTAAGACCATTCTTGATGTTAGGGTGTGAGAAAAATGTAGGGTTAAAATCTATACCGATATTTCTTTCTTTCGCAAATTCTACCCATTTCTTGAAATGCTTAGGCTCAAGCTTATCTCTGTCAACAAACTCGCCATCTTCAAATATTGCATAACTTGCATGAAGGTTAAGCTTAACTTTACCCGGAACAAGTGAAATAACTTTGTCAATATCTGCCATAAGCTGTTCAGGTGTAGTAGCTTTTCCAGGATAATTACCTGTAGTCTGGATACCACCTGTTAAAGGACCGTCATGGTCAAAACCTATAACATCATCACCCTGCCAGCAATGAAGTGAAACAGGAACATCTTTGAGTTTCTTAATAGCTGCATCTGTATCTACGCCCCATTTTGCGTAAATTTCTTTTGCGGATTCGTATCTTGTACTCATTTATTGCAATCTCCTCTCAATATTCAAATTTCTTTGCCAAATCAAAATCATTGTACCGCATTTTGCCATAAAAAGCAACTGTTAGAAAAGATTTTTTGTATCATTTTGCAGCACTCAGGCATTGGCACTGAATGTCGGCAATGATTCTATAACTTCACTTAACGGTGTCCATGACATCAAATCATCTTCTTCATTTTCACCGTCATCTTCACTGTCTTCAAATGTCTTTTTTGCAGTTGATGTTTTTCTCTTAGCCGCATCAGCATCAGTATCAGGCAGTCTTGCATATGCACTGGTCTTTTTAAACTCCTCAGCCACTTCATTTATTGCTGCAACCATATATTCTTTATCCGGGTCTTTGTCGGAAATTCCCGCAAGGGACTGACTGACAATATTAGTCACCTGTTCTTTTGACTTAGCCTGCTTTAACTGTTCTTTAACAGCTTCGGCAGCTTTTTGTATTCTCAGGGCTCTTAAATACATCATCGGATTGTATTTTCTTAAATATTCCATTTCTTTGGCAGACAGCTTTTTACCACGCTTAAGCTTTGACTCAATGCGCGCCTCCATTGCTTTTTTCTCATCATCTGTCATTTCATTATCACAATCCAGCGTTTTCTGTAAATAATAGTTTATCATTTCTTCTTTTGTAGAAACATTTTTATTTTCTTTTGCTGCAAATATAGTTTCCATAACATAACCTCCCGCAATTTATCTTAATGCCAGGGTCAAAAGGTCTAAACCCACCTGAGCCTGCTCATAATGCCAAACAATCCGTAGTCATCATAATGGGGGCTTTTGACCCAAACATCATCTTAATATACTCATTATAAATATCGGAACAATATGCGAATTTCAATATGAATAATTGTTTTTTTATGCAACATTTGATATAATGATATTTGATTTTATACACATTTTTGAAAATAAGGAGACTGACTTAAATGGAACACGGAACTTTTATTACTGAGGGAATGAGCGACTGGCAGATTGTGCAGCACCATGACGGATATGCAACAGTACATTTTGCCGGAACATGGATTGTTATTAAAGATGCAGTCAAAATCGGAATTGTCGATGTTGTACCAAAAATAAGAATTGTAAGTGAAGAAGATAATTCACAAATCAGCGCATGGCTGACACCTTCATATACTCCTGACAATGATGATATGAAGACAGGTACATGGGAAACAGATTTAAAAATTCCGGCCGGCGGTCCTTACCGAATTGAGACAAGCCTTCATGTTAAAAGTGTCCGCGAAGGTCTCAACTGGGTATTCAGAGGTGATGTAAGACTTCATGTCGGTGTAGGTGATGTATTTATGATTGCCGGACAGTCAAACTCTGCCGGATATGGTAAAGATACAGCTTATGATGCACCGGAGCTTGGTGTTCATCTTTTCAGGAACCGCCACACATGGGACCTTGCAGCACACCCGTTTAACGAATCTACTTTCAATGCCGGAGTTGCAAATGCAGACAGAGGAGTGACAGGTGTATCTCCTTATCTTGCTTTCGGTAAATATTTTAAGAAGCTTTCACACTATCCGGTAGGACTTATCGAAACTGCTATGGGTGGAATGCCAATTAAGAAATGGAAACCGAATGTCGGCGGATTATACAAAAACATGGTTGAACAGGCAAAAGCATGCGGAGATATGGCGGGTGTTTTATGGTATCAGGGCTGCTCTAACACTGATGCAAAAGGACTTGACGGTTACAAAGAAAATTATTATGAGATAATCGACTGTTTCAGAAAAGACATCGGTTATGATGTACCGTTTTTTACATTCCAGTTAAACAGGGAAATCAACAGTCCTAATGATGACGGATACGGACAGGTCCGTGAAATTCAAAGACAGGCATCACATGACATTAAAGAGGTTTACATAATTCCAACTCTCAATTGTTCTCTTTCTGATACAATACATAACAATGCACACTCAAACATCATGCTCGGTGAAAGTCTTGCAAAACTGTGCGGACATGTGCTCTACAATACTACAGAATTTTTTGCACCTGAAATTTCAAGTGCTGTATTAAATGACAATATTATCAGCTTAACATTTGAGCATGTAAACGGTTCTCTCCTCATACCAACACAGAACCCTGAAATATGTGGTTTTACAGTTAATGATGATAATGGAACAGTTCCATATGAAAAAATCATGGTAAATGAAAACAAAAAAAATGAAGTAGATATTTATCTGACAGAAAAACCTTCCGGAAAATGTCTTATTTCATATGCTTACGAAGCAAATCCGACACGAGTGCTTCTTATGGACGAGAGAACTTATCTTCCACCACTCTCATTCTACAAGTATGAGGCAGCTTCAAACTAAAAACAAATTTTTTAAATTATCGCGGCATAGCCAAAGTATAATACAAATACTGACTTTGGCTCATTGCCCACATAAATTACAAGGACAGATGTTACCCAAATGAGTCACATCTGCCCTTGTTTTTAACTATCTGTTTTGAACTATCTGTTTTGAACTATCTATTTAATAACAGTCCTTTGTTTTTCACAGTTTATTTAATTTTTATCCTTAATGCTCTTGTTGCATTTACAACTGCAATTACCATTACTCCGACATCTGCGAATATTGCAACCCACATGTTTGCGATACCGACTGCTCCAAGAATTAAGCATACCGCTTTTACAAATAATGCAAATACGATATTTTCTTTTACTATACGGAGTGTTTTTACGGAAATTTTCATTGCAAGTGCAATCTTTTGCGGATTATCGTCCATGAGAACTATATCGGCAGCTTCTATTGCTGCATCTGAACCTAAAGCTCCCATTGCGATTCCGACATCTGCTCTTGAAAGAACAGGTGCATCATTGATTCCGTCACCGACAAATGCAAGTTTTTCTTTGTCGGACTTTTTGCCAAGCATTTTTTCTACTTCTGAAACTTTGTCGGCAGGAAGAAGTTCACTCCTGACATCGTCAATTCCTATATCTGCCGCAATCTGTTCTGCAGTATTTTTGTTATCACCTGTAAGCATAACAGTCTTTTTGACACCGCTTGCCTTAAGGGAAGCAATTGCCGCTTTTGATGTATCTTTAACTACATCTGATATTACTATACAGCCTGCATATTTATCATCTACAGCAACATAAACTACTGTTCCCATCATATCACAGGGCTCATTCTGTATGCCAAATTTTTTCATAAGCTTCATATTGCCGGCATAAACCTTTTTACCGTCAACCCTTGCGCTTATTCCATGACCTGCAATTTCTTCTATGTTTGTAGTTTTGGTTATGTCAATTTCTTTTCCATATGCTTCTTTGAGACTTATGCTTATCGGGTGGCTCGATGCACTCTCAGCATAAGCAGCCAGTTCAAGAAGAGTATCTTTTGTATAACCGTTTGCCGGCTGAATACCTGTCACTTCAAAAACACCTTTTGTCAAAGTACCTGTCTTATCAAACATAATATACTTTGTCGAGGACAACGCCTCAAGATAGTTAGAACCTTTTACAAGTATTCCATTTGCTGACGCACAGCCTATTCCCGCAAAGAAGCTTAACGGAATTGATATTACAAGTGCACAAGGGCAGCTTATTACAAGGAATGTAAGTGCTCTGATTATCCACATTGACCATCTTGGTGAAGCTCCCATTATAATGGATATAATCGGAGGAATAAGTGCGAGTGCCAGCGCACTGTAACATACTGCCGGAGTATAATATTTAGCAAATCTTGTAATAAAATTTTCCGATTTTGACTTCTTCATGCTTGAATTTTCAACAAGGTCAAGTATTTTTGATACTGTTGACTCGCCAAATTCTTTTGTTGTCTCAATAGTGATTGCGCCTGTCATGTTAATACAGCCACTTATTACCTCGTCACCGTTCTTAGCACTTCTTGGAAGACTTTCTCCTGTAAGGGCACTTGTGTTAAGTGTTGTACTTCCATCTACAATAATTCCATCAATAGGTACTTTTTCACCCGGATTTACTACAATCTGCGAACCGATTTCCACATCATCAGGGTCAACCTGTTCTACTTTACCATCAACTACTATATTTGCATAATCCGGACGAATATCCATCAGTTCCGTAATGTTTTTACGGCTTTTTCCTACAGCTACACTCTGGAACAATTCACCAATCTGATAAAAAAGCATAACTGCCACACCTTCACGAAAATCACCCAGAGCAATCGCACCAACCGTAGCAACTGCCATCAGAAAATTTTCATCAAACACCTGCTTATTTAAAATACCTTTAAATGCTTTCTTTAAAATATCATAGCCGATAACAAAATACGGTACCATATACAGTATAAATTCTAAAACAGCCGGAATCTCAACAAACATTGTCAATACTGAAATCACAACTAAAAGCACTAATGAAATTATAATACGATATAATACTTTTTTTTGTTTTTTACTCATAATATCACATCCTATAAGAATATTTCGCAGTCATCTTCTACTTTCTTGCAATTCTTGAGTGCTTCTTTCATTACTGCATCAACATCAGCACCTTCCTCAAATTCAACTTTGAGCTTTAAAGTCATAAAACTGAGTGATGCATCTTTAACACCTGCTGTATTTTTTACTGCCTCTTCCATTTTTGCTGCACAGTTTGCACAGTCTACCTCTACTTTGTAAGTTTTTTTCATCTTTAAATCCTCCTGTTATATATTTTATTTTAATTGTTGTACAATCATTCAACTATTATCGCAAAAAAATTTTACATTATATTATTCATTAACATGCTCCATACACTGACTTATTATTCGCTCTACATGGGCATCAGCTATGGAATAGTATATAACTCTGCCTTCCTTACGGTATTTAACCAGATTCGCCTGTCTTAGTACTCTTAACTGGTGCGACACTGATGATTTCGACATTCCAAGCAGACAAGAAATATCACATACACACATCTCCGCTTTAATCAATGCATACAAAATCTTGATTCTCGTAAAATCACTGAAAATCTTAAACGCATCAGCCAAATCCATTAAAAGGTCATCATCAGGCATTTCCTTTCTGACAGAACACACGACATCTTCATGAATAACAGGGCAATCACAGGAATCCAGTATTGCATCATCTTGCATTATATGCACCTCCATTCGTTGAATAGTTGAACCATCTTTCAACTATTATTATACACAACTGTTATGATATGTCAACATCATATTTTAATTTTGTGCAAAAATTTTGTGCAAAAAAATAAATAAAAAAACAGTTCAGCCGCGCCATTCGCAAAGCTGCAGTTTCTCTGCTCTACCGCACTTTGTGCTTTCTTTGCTCATATTCTGGCGCTCATCTCATACCATGTCAGGAATAATCATTCATGTAAACATGCTGCTTATTCCTGACATGATATGGCTGAACTGTTATTATATATTTCTGCTACTCTGATTTATCTTCATCCATAAATTCACCAAAATCAAATAAATCATCTATATTTACATCTGAATCCGCTACATCATCGGCAAACGGGTCTATATAATCAAGCTTTGATATTGCGGCTTCTTTAGCGGCTTTTTTCTCGGTCTCTTTAAGCTTTTTGGCATCTTCTTCGGCTTTAATTGCTGCTTCTTCTGCTCTCTTTGCTGCTTCTTCTCTTTCTTCCTGCTCTTCTGGAGTAAGCTGAATCTGTATAACTCCTTTGCCTGTTCCGAAGAATTTATCAACAACTTCCTCATCCATTACAAATCGGTTATCCATAGTCTTCATAACATCTAAAACCTGTATTTTACCAAATGTTGTCCTCAGTCCCAAATCCATTATTGAATTATTGTAAAAGCTTAGAACTACAGGTCTTAATACATCATTGTCATTTTCTGCTATAACAATACCTTTATCTCCGTTTGTAAGAGTAACGCAGACACCCGCTGCCAGAATGTGAATACTTTCTGTAAGAGCTTTCACAACTTCCTGCTCATATCTTCTGTCAGCAAGTAGTGCCCTGAGTGCTGTTACTTCAGATGTAGGATCTGTGTAAGATTTCATTGCTGTAAATCCGTCAAAACCTTCTGCCACACGAAGAACTTTAGTTCCCTTAAGAAGCTGCTTTTCATCAAGGGGATTATCGGAAAGTATATTATGATGAAGCTGTGTTATTATCTTCTTTACATTAGAAGAAATATACACCTGACTCTGCAGAAGAGCCTGTGCTTCTTTAACTTCTTTCTTAACAACTGCATAATGACTGTCATTAGTGTCTATCGTCTGATTTCTGAACTCCTGTTCAACAAGTTCATCCGGTAAAAACAACTTATGAATGTCATGGAGCAATGCTGCTGTAACAACATCCATCTGCTCCTCAAAGGAAAACTCAAGCTGATGTGAAATCAACGCACATAAAATCGCTGTATTTACGGAATGTTTATATATATAATCTGATCTGCTTCGTAAGTTCTGCATAAAATTTATCTTATGATAAAGATTACCGTACATTTTAATAATCTGATTTGCAAGCGCATTAAGTTTCTTGGAATCCTGCTTCTTTGTAATTGCAGTCAGCTCGTCCTGAATTGAAAATACAGACATTGTCTGGAATCTTTCAAATTCCAAATCTTCCTTCGTCATTGGAGGAACGGGCTCTGCAGGCTCTAATATGTACAGTCCGATAATTCTGAAATTGCGCACACTTATGATACCCTGATGAGTAAGTTTTGAATTGCGCTCATAAAGCAATGTACCATTTCTACTGTATATAGGTCTTGCTAATCTCATTCCTACTTTTAAATCTTCCGTCTTAACATATAACATATTATTAACCTCCCCATTATGGTTAAAATTTCACCTTCAAAACATAAGCAAATTTACAAGGTTTTTCTTTCGGTAAAGTTACAGTCAGTGATTCACTATTCTGTTCAAATGCAAGTTCTCCTGCTCCGAGCATAGACACTTTGCTAATCTTATCGGTCTTGTCTGCTGAAAGAGAATTAACTGATAATTTTCCACTGTCTGACCAGCCCATTGCGATAGCATACACAACATCACCTTTTCTTGTAAAACGGAAATCTTCTGATGTAAATACTCCTGTATGCAAATCACCTGCATCACCTTCTTCATTGTTAAGCTGCGCATTTACCATATCTATATCATAGTTAACATCTGATACTTCTGTCGGTCCTTCAGCAGCTACATCATATGGCCTTGTACCATATATTGCTTCACCATTTATCTTAAGCCAGTCACCGATTTCGAATAAAATCTTCCTGGCTTCTTCATGGAATGAACCATCTGCATAAGGTCCTACATTAAGTAAAAGATTACCATTCTTTGATACAATATCACATAACTGGTGTACTATTCTGATTGCCGGCTTGTACTTAGGATTCTGAACCATGCACCATGTTACATTATCTTCAAGCCTGTCATCTGTCTGCCATGGAAATTCCCTGGCTTCTTTAAAACTTCCACACTCGATATCATAAACGCCTATACCTTCAGGAAAATCTTCCTGTTTGTAGGTAAGTACCGTATTGTCATTCCTATAGAAATGCTCTGTCATATCCTGACGATATTTTTCATCTATAATATTGGTACGACTGTCAAAATACAAAACATCAGGATGGTATTTATCAACAACTTCATTGACTTTATCAATCCACATCTTATTAAATTCTTCATCAGGCAGTCTGTATGGCGCATATCTGTTAGTCTCTAACGGCAGCGCTTTCCAGTAATATTTTTCATTTGCCGGGTCATAGACATCTGCATCAGGGTCAGTTGACATAAACCAGCCCCAAAGCCATTGATGATGAAATGTGGCAAGAACTTTTATATTTCTCTTACGGAATTCCCTGGCACATTCTCCGAATATATCTCTCTTTGGTCCATAATTTACACAATTTATCTCATTGACCTTGCTGTCCCACATTGAGAAATTATCTGAATGTTCTGTAACCGGACCTGCATATTTAGCACCTGAACGTTCAACAATCTCAGCCCATTCTGCGGCATCAAATTTAGCACCGGTCATCATTGGATAAAAATCTTTATAACCAAACTCACTTACTTTTCCATATTTTTCTACATGATATTTATTGATTGAATTTTTCTTGGCATACATATTTCTTGAATACCATTCATTCTTATATGCCGGCACACTGTATGGTCCCCAATGAAAAAACAAACCAAATTTTGCATCTCTAAACCATTTCGGTGTCTCTCTTCTAAGATTATCCCACTGTCTCTCTGTATTCATCGATGTCTGAATCCTTTCTGTCTGAAAATCTTTCTGCAATCATAATTGTTAGTACACTCTAACATACTCCTTTTGTTACAACATAAACAAATTATAACAAATTTTTCCAATAAATACAATCAATTTTTACAATGAAGTGAGCTATTATTTCGCATTCGCAGGCTCAACACTTACTGTCTTTCCTTTTATCTTGACATCATTTGTCATTGCACGCAGAACATCTTTTGCATATTCCCTGGGCACTTCTACAAAAGTATAATTATCAAACATATCTATACAGCCTACAAGTTTACCAGGCATTTTGCTTTCTCCGGCAACAGCACCAAGTATATCACCCGGTTTAACCTTCTGTTTCTTACCTATATTAATGAAAAGACGAACCATGCCTTCCTCTTCAGCACCTGTGCTTTCAAGGTCTGCATCTGTAAATTCATCTTTTGTCTTCTCTTCATTCATTCCGATAGACATTTTAAGCAATGCAGCTGCAAGTTCCATTGAAGTATAATCTTCATTATCAACGCTTTCTTCTATTATCTTAAGCATGTCTTTAATCTGATTATCGGCAATTATCTCTCCTGCTTTTTCAAGTATCTTGTCGCATCGTGTATTTGTAACATCATCAAGTGACGGAACCGGTCTTGCATATATTTTAGTCTTGCAGTAACGCTGAATATCTCTTAACTTATACACTTCCTTGCCAACTACAAATGAAAATGCAACTCCTGTTCTTCCTGCACGGCCTGTTCTTCCTATTCGGTGAACATAATATTCATCGTCCTGAGGAATATCATAATTGAATACTGCCTCCACATCATCTACATCAATACCTCTTGCCGCAACATCTGTAGCAACAAGAATATCAGCCTTTCCTTTACGGAATGCAGCCATAACCCTGTCTCTTTGGGACTGTTTTAAATCTCCATGAAGACCCACTGCAAAATATCCTCTACCCTGAAGTGCGGTTGTAAGCTCATCAACCTTTTTCTTTGTATTACAGAAAACAAGGCTTAATTTAGGGTCATATATATCAAGAAGTCTTGAGAGAACTTCTTCTTTATTCTTTGCTTTGACTTCAAAATAAAACTGGTCAATATTTGGAACTGTCAGTTCTTTTTTTACTACTTTTATAGTTTTGGCATTTTTCTGATATTTTTTCGCAATTCTTAGTATCTGCTTTGGCATTGTTGCAGAGAAAAGTACTGTCTGTCTCTCTTCCGGTACCTGCTCAAGTATTGTTTCAATATCTTCACAAAATCCCATGTTAAGCATCTCGTCTGCTTCATCAAGTATTACAGTATGAACATCGTCGAATTTAACAGTCTTTCTGCGCATATGGTCCATAACTCGTCCCGGAGTTCCTATAACAAGCTGTGTTCCCGCCTTAAGAGAACGTATCTGCTTAACAATATCCTGTCCTCCATATATAGGAAGTATTTTTATTCCATGCATATATTTTGATAATTTTCTTATCTCATCAGCAACCTGAATGGCAAGCTCTCTTGTAGGACACAATATAATACCCTGTAAATGTTTATTCTTTGGGTCAATTTTCTGCAGCATAGGTATACCAAATGCAGCTGTCTTACCTGTTCCTGTCTGAGCCTGTCCTATTACATCTTCACCACTTAAAACAACAGGAATTGCCTGTCCCTGAATTGCAGTTGTCTCTTCAAAACCCATGTCTTTAACCGCTCTTAAAATCTGTGGCGAAATGTCTAAATCTTCAAATTTTATAGTATCCATTTTCATTCTCCTTATATTCAGTGCCGATAAAATAACCAATATACGCTTTCATACTGTATCATTATTCATCAAACCTTCATTTTTACGCAACTCTTTCATAATAACAAATGAATATATTTTTGTCAAACATCATCTTAAAAACTACCTGCCTGGGCAACAAAAATCAAAAATTTCTTAAATATCAAAAAACATATTGATTTTTGTTACGATATGATGTATTATTTTAAATCATGTGACATAGTTTTTAATACTACATCATATAATGATGTTGGGGGCTAAAGCCCCAATTATGAGCAGGCTCATGTGGGTTTAGATCCTTTGACCCTGGCATCATATAATATAGACATATCAAATTGACAGGAGGTCTTACTATGACAAGATTGGAAAATTTTATTAAAGAACCCGGAAGTGCACTAACACACTTTGCAGGAATGGTTGGTGCATTGCTTTTTACCGTACCATTGCTTTCAAAGGCAACTGACACAATTCACAGTATTTCTTTCGCCATATTTGCTTTAAGCATGATTTTGCTATATGGTGCAAGCACAACTTATCACACATTTGATGTCTCAGAAAAAATAAATACCGTGTTAAAAAAAATCGACCATCTTATGATATTTGTGCTTATCGCAGGTTCCTACACTCCTGTGTGTCTTATCGTTTTAAATGGTAAGACAGGCTATATTTTATTGTCTGTAGTATGGGGAATTGCTATAGTTGGAATGATTATAAAAGCATTTTTTATCAATTGTCCAAAATGGTTTTCTTCAATATTATATATTGCAATGGGCTGGACAATAGTATTTGCTTTTGCTCCACTTTTAGATGTGCTTACGAAAAAGGCTTTTTTATGGCTGCTTATGGGCGGTATCATTTACACAATAGGAGGAATAATATATGCATTGAAACTTCCTGTATTTGATAATAATCATAAATTTTTTAATTCTCATGTAATTTTTCATATTTTTGTATTAGGCGGAAGTGTATGTCACTTTGTATTCATGTATAACTATGTATCACAAATTTCCGTCTGACTGCCCCATACAAAAACAAATTCACCGACAGCTTTCATATAAGTCCACCGGCAATTTATGGCAGAATGGCAGGAAGTTCCTCTTTTCCTGCTACTCTGCTAAAATATATGAAGCAATAGCAGCAATAAATTCGAGATTTTTATGTCTGCGTTCCTTTAAGAAATTTAATTTTTCAGGAAGATTGCTGCTCGCTTTATCAAAACCTTTTTGTATTGCATACCTTATATTTCTCTCTATGCTTCCATAACTGGTATCAAATTCTCTTGAAAGAGTATAATAAAGCTGCTTTGTCATTGCACTTGATATATTCTTTTCTTCAAGAGCCATCTCCACCGCCTTCACGATATAATCATAACCTTTAAGTCTGCTGGACATTCCATATGCATTTAAAAGTTCAAATATTTTCTTTAACTTAGTTTTCTTATTATTTGTATTATTATCAGTATTTATAATTATTGAATTATTTTCCTGTTTAACAGAATTTCCGAGTTCTTTGATAAGAGCAACTAATTCTTCTGTATTATAAGGTTTAATAATATAATAAGAAATTCCATTAGAAAATGCACGCTTGATGGCAATTTCATCGGACACACTCGAAATCATTATAAAACTTGGAGCTTCATTCTCCATCTCATCTTTAATCTTTTTCACAAGACCTATTCCATCAAGTCTTGGCATAACTAAATCGACAAGTACGATATCCGGTCTTAATTCTTCAATTTTCAAAGCTGCATCCATACCATCTGATGCTGTCGCAGCAATGTCAATGTCTGCCTCGTTTTGTAACGATTCCATCAACATATCCCTTGACAATTCATTATCATCAACTATTAAAACTTTTATCATAGCAACACTTCTTTCTTAAGTTTTTTGAAATTTTCTCATATATTATATAATACCACTTATTAAAACATTTTCAATATTTTACTTGACAAAAAATCACTTGTGCATTATAACTGTATTAAGTCATTTAATACAGTTAGCGTTTAATTATTATAACAGGAGGATATTTAAATGAAAAAATCAAAAAAGAAACCAATAATTATTATTGCTATTGTAATTGTTCTTATTATAGTAGTAATAAGTATAGTCAGATGTTCATCAACTTCTGTACCTGACGATACGGCAATGTATTCCGGAATTCTTGTAGAACCTCTCGCAGAGCATGATTTATCAACATCTATTTCTGTGTCAGGAACTACTGAAAGCCAGGAAAAAACATCTGTAACTTCTGACCTTACATATAAAATTGCACAGCTTAATGTCGGTGTGGGCGATTATGTTAATGCCGGTGATGTTTTATGTGTATTTGACGCGTCTGAACTTCAGGCCCAGATTAAAACACTTGAGGACCAGCTTAACAATGCTGACACACTTACTTCAAAACAAAGTGCAATTAACAACAGAGCTTTAAATGAAGCAAAAGAAGAAAAAACTCAGCAGCTTAATACTGCACAGGCTGCAATTGACAATGCACAAAGTGCTTACGACAATGCAGTTGCTGCAAAATCACAATTGACAGATGCTTTCAACGAATGTCGTAAACAGATTAGTGATGTTTCAGGAACACTTGCTCTTTGCAGTAACACTGAATCAGAAGAATATCTTTCTCTTCAGGAAAAATTAAGTGATCTTACCGTTTCATCAAATACACTTATGGAACAGCTACAGGAAGCAGATACAACAATCAATACATGTAAGCAGGCATTAGATGCAGCCAAGACAAATTATTCTACAGTTGAAAAAACTGCAGACCAGCAGATACAGTCAGCACAGGACACTATTGATACACAGGGACTCTCAACTGACAATGCAGATGCAAAGAAAGAACTTGAAACTTTAAAAAGAAAGCTCGACAAAATAACAGTTAAAGCTGAACATTCAGGAATTATTACCTCTTTAAATGTTTCAAACGGTTCTATACATGCAGGCGGAGAGCTTATGACAATCCAAAATACAAATGCTCTCAAGCTTACAGTTACTATTAAAGAAAGTGATATTTTAAAATTAAAAGAAGGCATGAAAGCCATCGTAACAAGCAATGCTGATGAATCTAAAGAAATAGAAGGAACAGTTTCTAAGGTTGTAGATTTTGTAAGTGGCTCATCTGCTCCTTCTCAGGACGGTCAGACAACAACTAACGGATATTCAGCAGAAATAACTTTACCTGATAACTGTGGTTTACTTCTCGGAATGAGTGCAAAGGCCAAAATTCTTGTTTCGGATGAAGAGAAATCTCTCGCAGTATCTTATGACAGCATTATTGACGAAGATGGTAATTCTTATGTATACAAAGCAGTCGCCGACAGCAACGGAAAATACAAAATTGAGAAAGTTAAAGTTACAAAAGGAACTGACAGCACATACTATACAGGAATTACATCAGATGATTTAGCAGAAGGTGATTATATTGTAAGTTATCCTGATTCTGTTACAGAAGGAGAACTTGTAGACATAGATGAGACATATCTCTCAGGTGAGGACGGTGAATAAATATGCAGCCAGTCATCAAAATGGACAAAATTATAAAAAGATATTATATCGGTCAACCTAATGAACTGCAGATTCTAAACGGTATAGATCTGGAAGTAAATCAAAATGAATTTGTATCGATTGTCGGAGAATCAGGCTCAGGGAAAAGTACATTGATGAATATTATAGGAGCGCTTGACCGGCCTACCGAAGGAACTTATTTTCTTGACGGTGAAAACATCGGAGACATGAATGATACTGCTTTAAGCAAAATAAGAAATCAGAAAATAGGTTTTGTATTCCAGAGCTTTTTTCTCATTCCACGAACATCAGCCATCAAAAATGTAGAGCTTCCTATGATGTATGCCGGAGTTTCTAAAAAACAGCGAAGAGAACGTGCAATGGAACTTCTTGAGCTTGTAGGTATGGCAGATAGGGCTAATCACAAGCCTAATGAACTCTCAGGTGGTCAGAATCAGCGTGTTGCAATTGCAAGAGCACTTAGTAATAATCCTTCTATTATACTTGCTGATGAGCCAACCGGAGCTTTAGATTCAAAGACCGGACGAATCGTTATGGATATTTTTCACAAATTACATGAAGAACAGAAAAAAACTATCGTACTTATTACTCACAGCCCTGAACTTGCCAAAGAGACAGAACGAATCATAACAATAAGCGATGGCTCTATTTTATCAGAGATAGAGGGAGGTATCAGCAGATGAATTTTTTTGAATCAATAAAACTTGCATTTACAAGTATTTCAGTAAATAAAATGCGTTCCTTTCTTACAATGCTCGGAATTATTATAGGTATAAGCTCTGTTATAACAATTACAACTATCGGTAATTCACTAAAGCAGACACTTGCTTCTACAATGAATGATTTAGGTGGAGCAAACCGCATATATGGATATGTCGAACCATTCTATCCGGACGATGATGAAGACTGGGATACATGGGTATATCCAGATATGGGCGATGATGATTATATAACAGATGAAGATATTGCTGATTATAAGGCAGCTTTCCCTGATGAAATCAAATCTGTAATTGTACAGAATTATTTAGCATCAGGTGCAATTTTTAAAGAAGGCGGCCGCAGTGCCAATGTCGATGTGCAGGGAACATCAGGCGGTTATCTTGATATTACGGGTCTTGATATTTTACGCGGAAGAGATTTGACTTCTGATGACTATTCACAGAAAAGACATACAGCCATCGTATCAGATTTATTTGTCAAATATGCTCTTTCACCTGACGAAGACCCTATCGGAAAAGAAATAACAGTTTCACTTCCTGATGGAGGCGCATATTCTCTAGTAATAGCAGGTGTATATAAATATGATAAACGGATTTTAGGAAACGGTGAAAATGGCAAATCAGAAAAAGAGCTGTCAACACCAATCTACATCCCTGCTTCAACTTCCAATGCTTTATCAGACACACCTTCTGCCGGTTATGATAACATACAGATTGTTGCCAATAAAGGTGTTGATGCTACAACATTTTCAGCAGAAACTGCAGATTACTTTAACTCAACAGTATATAAGGACAACAAAGATTTTAATTTTTCATGCCAGGACCTGGCATCTGAACTTTCCACAATTAACAAAGTTCTTGATGTAATAACAATTGCAATTTCAGTTATTGCAGCCATCTCTCTTGTCGTTGGTGGTGTTGGTGTTATGAACATCATGCTCGTAAGTATCATGGAGAGAACTAAGGAAATCGGTATCAGAAAAGCTCTCGGAGCTAAAAACTCAAACATTAAAGCGCAGTTTTTAATTGAGGCAGTAACTATATGTCTTATCGGCGGAATTATCGGCATAATAATCGGAATCACAAACGGTTTCTTAATAGGAATGCTTGTTAAAACTATCGGTACTTCCCTTGCAAGTGATTACATGTCACTTCTTACAATTACGGTAAGACCGTCAATTACTGCAATTGTAATAGCTGTAGGTTTCTCAATGCTTACAGGTGTTATCTTTGGTTCATATCCTGCATCAAGAGCTGCGAAGCTTTCACCTATTGACGCTTTAAGATATGAATAATTACTATGGGCTGGTCCTCACAGACATTGCTTAAAATAATATATTATGCTATAATGCATAGGAAAAGTAAATTTACTTTTTCCTATGCATTATTTTTTACAGGGAGATGCTCATGAAAAATTTTAATACTAAAACAATTTTTAAATTAAAAAAACTTATATGTGCTCTGCTGACATTTATTTTTATTGCAGAAACTTTTACATTTGTAGCAGAAGCTAAGAAAGATGACAAAGAAGAGCAGAAATTTACAGGACACTGGCAGTTTGTAAATGCGCTGGAGGACATTCCGTCATGTGGAAATGTTCTCATAAGCTACGCTAAAGATACCACTAAAATATTCTATGGCTCTTTAAGTGCTTCCGGCAACAAAAATGTCAAACCGGCACTTGAGAAAAAGGAACTGCAGCTTGATGATAATACAGGCAATGCTTTTATGCTTGTTCAGGACGCACAGTCATTTTATATAAGACTTGCCAATAACAACTATCTTAAAATTTCAGGCGATTTGACAAGTGCTTATCTTGAAGAGACACCAGATATTGAAGAAGCTACAGCATTTAATATAGAACTTATAGGTTATGGCATAAGCAATTATTCATATTACCGTATTTATATGCCATACGGTCTGTCTGATTTATCACTCGTAGTTTCAGAAGGCCAGATAACATTAAGTTCTGCCTGCTACTCAGGTTTTTATTTAATGGCTGAGTCTACCAAAGCAAAAGAACCACCATTTGGTAAATTTACCGGGCTTATAAGATTTCTGGCAACAGTTGTTACAGTTGCTCTCGTACTTATAATGCTTCATTTATACAAAAAAGATATTTTAAATATTATTTATTTTGGGATTTCAACTATATGTGTTATTGCCCTGCTCGTATTCTTCATGATATTTGCAATAACTTCTGACCGTCCCGGACTGTATGTATTACATAAAAGCACATTTAACACAACTGCTTTAACAAATGAAGACACAAGAGAACAGCATAATTCATATTTTGAGATAATAGAAGATGGAAGTGCGATATTCTCATTTGAAGGAGAATCAGAAGGCAGTTATATATGGGGCTGCTCAATTCAGGACGACAATGTATTTACCACTTCCTCATCAGGTAATTACACCAATGGATTATACACAATCTGGCTGCGCCCATTCTCAAGCGGAACTTATGATGTCGTATTCTACTACTATGATGTAACAAAAGATATTTCAACTACAAAAGAATGTAAAACTTACCATATTGAAGTTAATGAAAATAATCAAATTACACTTATAGAACCACATATGGGAGAAGTATAAATATGATGCCAGGTTCAAAAAGTCCCTCACACAGCAGGAGTGCATAGCACGGAACAACCCGTAAGCATCATATCTTTCCCCTATATTACAAGACGGTTGCTTTACGAATGAATTTTAATAAAATTTCATTTGTCAAACAACCGTCTTATTATTTTACTATTATTTTATATACCACATTCAGCCACTTTCAAATCATCATGTAAAATATCATTACAGCCAAATACGATTTTATGACTTAATAACACATCATACTATAACCAGAATCTTACGACTCAAATGGGCGGATACGATAAGTTGCTCCGATTTCTTCACAGATTTTTCGGCACTGCTCTTCTTCTTCTTTTGTTATTGTTGTATCGACTGTTGTCATTACAACATGTGGAAGTTCTTTTGCACACTCTTTTGCAAAACTAATCATTGCATCATATGATTTGCCTTTAAATTTAGAGCAGACTAAAGCCTCATATTCATCTTTATCAGGATTGTTAAGACTTACTGAAACTGTGTCTATGAGTCCTTTCATTTCCGGAACTATATCTCTGTTGTTGATTAAATTTCCTGCTCCGTTAGTGTTAATTCTTATAGGTTTGTTGTATGTTTTCTTGACGAAAGCGGCTACTTCTTTTAACACATCAAAGCTCTCTGTAGGCTCTCCAAAACCACAGAATACTACTTCATCATATTCGTCCATATTGAATTTCTTAAATTCATCTATTACTTCCTGTGCAGAAGGCTCTCTCTCAAGCCATAATCTGCCTGATTCGCCCATTCTGTCCATTGTTTTTCTTAAGCAGAATGTACATGCATATGGACATTTGTTAGTCAGATTGACATATAAATTGTTGTGAACTTTGTACAATATCTCCATTTATATTTCCTCCTTAACGCTTTATCCTATGGTTTTAATGTTCCAAGCAACTCTTCAAAACATACTCCATCGGTAAGCGGAATTTCCATCTCAATTGACTTTAAAATGCACTGCTTTACAAAATCAGCAGCTTTTCTTACTGATTTGATAAAATCAACATTATTAACTGCATCAGCGGCAATTATTGCTGAAAAAATATCGCCTGTACCTGAGCGTGATTCTCCAACTTTTTTTGTCTTAATTATGCAGCTTTCTTTCCCATGTTCAAAGCAGTAATTTCCTATGTAGCTTCCACACGGAATGCCTGTTATAACAATCTTTTTCGGACCGTCATTTGCTAACTGCATTGCCATTAAATCAAGCTCATCTTTGGTCCAGTTTTCATGATACTGTGTATCCGTTAAGATACATATTTCAGTAAGATTTGGTGTCAGAATATCGGCAAACTGAACGAGCTTTTTCATTTCAAGACAGGTCTGCATTGTATATGTTGGATAAAGTTTTCCATAATCTCCCATGACAGGGTCTATAATTGTAATATTGCTATCTGTCTTAAACATCTCCATAAACTTCTCTACAATTTCTATCTGCTGCTTAGAACCAAGAAAACCTGTGCATATTCCATTAAACTGCAAATCAAGCTTCTTCCATTCTGTCATATATGCTGTCATTTTGTCGGTATAATCATCAAAGAAAAAACTGTCAAAACCTGTGTGATTTGACAGAATTGCTGTAGGAAGCGGACAACCCTGAATTTTCATTCTTGATATAATCGGCAGTTCTACCGCTATAGAACATCTTCCAAAACCTGACATATCATTTATTATGGCTATTTTTTTCTGTTTATTGTGGGACATAATCTGTTACTCCATTTTTTGATTTTTTTACATCTATTAATCGCTGGTTTCTGCTGCCGCGAAACTTAAGCGAAATGTCCTTTTCTTCAAGTACAAATTCTCCATCAACCAAAACATCTATACATTCAAGCATATCTTCCGTATACTGCGTATAGACTCTGCCACCCTCAATCAAATCATAATCAAATAAATATCCGGTGTAACACCAGATATCTTTGTTCGGGTAAGTATGGCGTATTTGTTTTAATAAAGAACAAAGCACTTCCTGATTTTCAGGCTCAAACGGTTCACCTCCAAGCAGGGTAAACCCCTGAATATAATCAGGCCGAAGTAACTTCATTATATGCTCTTTTGTCTCTTCTGTAAAGGGTTCGCCATAAGAAAATTCCCATGTCTGGGGATTAAAACAACCCTTGCAGTGATGCCGGCAGCCCGACACAAACAACGAAATTCTTACTCCGGGTCCGTTGGCTATGTCACAGTTTTTTATTTCACCATAATTCATTTATTTGTTCCTCGTCTTTCATACATATGTCAATTAACCTGAGAAACTTACAAAGCATATCCCTCATGTTATCGCTACAGCAATAAAGTTCTCGTGCAGACACTGACTTTTACCCTATGTCTGAGTAAATTAAAGAGTTCAACCCATCACCTGACGGTAATGGGTCTTATGTTTGAATTTATAACTATAATTTTGTATTCCAGCTTATATTTAAGCTGATATTTTTTCTTATATTGTGAAAATTATATCTAAGCGATATTCTACAAATGAAGAACTCTGTCTTTTATTTCCTGTGTTCTTCCCTGATTCCAGAACTGTGTTCCTATATACCCACATGTTCTTCTTGTAACAAACAGCTTATTCTGGTCACGGTTTCCACAGTTAGGACATTCCCATACAAGCTTTCCGGACTCTTCTTCTTTGATTGCAATTTCTCCGTCATATCCGCACACTTCACAGAAATCGCTCTTAGTATTAAGCTCTGCGTACATTATATTATCATAGATAAATTTCATTACTGAAAGTACAGCCGGAATGTTTTTCTGCATATCAGGAACTTCAATATAACTGATAGCTCCGCCCGGTGACATCTTCTGAAATTCTGACTCGAATTTTAATTTGCTGAATGCATCTATTTTCTCGGTTACATGTACATGATAACTGTTTGTAATATAATTCTTATCAGTTACTCCAGGGATTATACCAAATCTCTTCTGGAGACATTTTGCAAATTTATATGTTGTGGACTCCATAGGTGTTCCATATACGGAATAGCTGATATTCTCTGCTGCTTTCCACTCAGCACATTTATCATTGAGCTTCTTCATTACCTGCATTGCAAATTCTTTTGCTTCAGGGTCTGTGTGTGACTTACCTGTCATTCTTACACACATTTCATATAATCCCGCATATCCTAAAGAAATAGTAGAATATCCATCATATAATAATTTATCAATAGTCTCACCTTTCTTAAGACGGGCTAATGCTCCATGCTGCCACAATATCGGTGCAACATCAGAAACAGTGCCAAGAAGTCTTTCATGACGGCATCTTAAAGCTCTGTGGCAGAGTTCAAGCCTGTCCTCTAATATCTCCCAGAAACGCTTTACATTTCCATCTGAAGAACATGCAACATCAACAAGATTTATTGTAACGACACCCTGATTAAATCTTCCATAATATTTATGTGAACCATCAGGATTTCTCTGTGAATCTTCAACAGTCAAAAATGAGCGGCAGCCCATGCAGGTATATACATCACCCTGTTTTAACTCTCTCATGACTTTGGCTGATATATAATCAGGAACCATTCTCTTTGCTGTACATCTGGCAGCAAGCTCTGTCAGATACCAGTATTTTGAGTCCTCTGTAATGTTATCCTCGTCCAAAACATATATAAGCTTTGGAAATGCCGGAGTAATCCATACACCTTTTTCATTCTTGACACCTTTAATTCTCTGTTTTAAAACTTCTTCTATAATGAGAGCCAAATCATCTCTTGTCTGACCTTCCGGTACTTCGTCAAGATACATAAACATTGTAACAAATGGTGCCTGTCCATTACATGTCATCAATGTAATAAGCTGATACTGTATTGTCTGTATACCTCTCTCAACTTCATCTCTTAACCGTTTCTCAGTTATTTTTGAAACAATTGCTTCATCTGTACTTTCTCCGGTCTCAATTCGCTCTTCAATAACACCTTTATGAATCTTCTTACGGCTTATATCAACAAACGGTGCAAGATGAGACAATGTAAATGACTGTCCACCATACTGGTTACTTGCAACCTGTGCAACAATCTGTGTTGTTACATTACATGCAGTAAAAAATGTATGAGGTTTCTCTATCATTGTCTCGCTGATAACAGTTCCATTCTGAAGCATATCCTCTAAATTAATTAAATCGCAGTTATGCTCTTTCTGCGCAAAATAATCAGAATCATGGAAATGAATAATTCCTTCCTGATGTGCTTTTACAATTTCCTCAGGAAGCAAAACTCTCATAGTAAGGTCTTTACTTACTTCTCCTGCCATGTAATCTCTCTGAGTAGAATTCATTATTGGATTTTTATTGGAATTTTCCTGCTTAACTTCCTCATTTATATGTTCAAGCAGTGATAAAATCTCATTATCAGTCGTATTAGCTTTTCTTGCAAGCTCTCTCTTATAACGATATCTTACATACTTCTGCGCAACTTCATAACCACGCATCTCCATAATAGCAGTCTCAACTATATTCTGTATATCTTCTACATGAATAGCATGCATCTGTTCCTGAACCTGTGAACATACATTATCTGCTATGGCTTCAATCTGAAATTCGTTAAGCTTATGAATATTCTTAACTTCATCGTTCGCCTTAATTACCGCATTTAAAATTTTTTCTTTTTCAAAACTGACTTCAACGCCGTTACGCTTAATGACCTTAGTCTTAACATCCGTAACCATAATAAACCTCCCAGATAATTCAAAAAATCATGTGAACTATATATTGTAATTCTTTTGCACAAAAATACTATATCTTGATGTGCATTATATATATTAGTATATTTTATTATAAATGTAAAGACTAATTTCAAAATTGAAAGCACAAAATTTTTTTCAATTTTCTAAAAAGTTGCATTTTAGCACTAATTCTCACGGTTTATCTGATTTATTTAAATCTTAAACAGCATTTGTGCAACATCTTCACATGGAACAGGCTTTGAGTAGTAATAACCCTGCGCATAATCACAACCAAGATTTCTTAACATCTGCGCCTGTTCTTTTGTCTCTACACCCTCTGCTATAACCTCAAAATCAAGCTTCTTTGCCAGATCTATAACAAATTTAATCATATCAATGGTACTCTGAGGTTTCTGTTTAGCCTGAATAAAACGCATATCAAGCTTCAAAATATCAATCGGAAGTTCCGTAATCATATTAAGTGATGAATAACCGCTTCCAAAATCATCCATTTCTATGACAAAACCACGTTCTTTTAATTTTAATACACCTTCAATAAGCTGAAGAGAATCTTCTGTATAGGCAGTCTCCGTTATTTCAAGATGTAAATCCTGTGGTTCTAACTTATATTTGTCAAGAATACGCCCTAAAGTCTTAGGTAAGTCAGTATTATAAATATCTTTTCTTGAAACATTAACAGAAACAGGAACGCGCTTTAATCCCATATCTTTCCATTGTGCAATAACTTCACAGGTTCTTTCCCAGACATAAGTATCAACATCTGTTATAAACCCATTCTTCTCGTATACAGGAATAAAATTATTCGGAAGTAAAAATCCCTGCACAGGATGATTCCAGCGCACAAGTGCTTCTGCACCTACTATCTGTTCTGTATTTAAATCATATTTTGGCTGAAAGAAAATTCTGAACTGTTTTTCTTTAATTGCAGCCTCCATATCATTTATAATCTGCTGTTCAACAAGCAGTCTCTTTCTTAAAATATCATCATAATAGCTTGAAACTTTATCATATCTGCCCTTAATAGATGACAAAGCCAAAGTAGCCCTGTCACACATTCCCGCAACAGGCATTGACATATCTTCAATTTCATAAATACCGAATTTGACATATATTTTCATGGCAATAGGATATGAAAACAGACTGTTCTGATATACTTCTACAATATGTGTCATATCAACATCACCCGGAACAAGCAGGAAAAACCTGTCTGCATTTGCTCTTGCACATATACCCTTATATCTTGAACTAAGCTTGCTAATCTGCCTTGCCATAAATTTAAGCAGATTATCACCTTCTGCGACTCCATAAGTATCATTTACCAGTTTAAAATGCTCTATATCAATAACTATAATGTTATATGCTGCCTCCGGATTATTCCGAAGAATCATCGCCACATTATGATAAAAGCCCTCTCTGTTGAGTAACCCTGTAAGTGTATCATGCTCAACAACATCAAGAGCTTCTTTAGCTTCATTGAGCTGTATCATATTATAAAGGCGCTGTTTAATTACAAGTGGTTTGTATGGCTTGCCAACAAAATCCCACGCCCCCATAGAAAGAGCCTTAACCTGAGTTTCATCTTCATTATCCTTAGAAACCGCAAGCACCGGTACTGCTGCCATATTCGCATGAGAACGCATACTCTCTAACACCTGAAACCCGTCCATAACAGGCATTCTAAGATCAAGCAGCACTGCTGAAATATCATCTCTTCTGTGCAGAATTTTTAATGCCTCATCGCCATCACCGGCTTCTATAATTTCATATTCTTCAGCAAGAAAATGTCTCAATATCTGTCTGTTTACTGCCTTATCATCTACAATCAATATAATCTTTTTGTATCCCAAAACCCAAGCCTCCTTAAAAACTATGTGAAACACTCTTTGCAATATACTACTGCAACAACTTCATACACTCATCTCTAAGTTTCAAAAAAGCTCTATAGTCTTCCTCTACATTCCCATCTTTAGTTCCACGCAAAATTTCAACTATATCTGAAATTTTATCGTAAAGAGCTATAAGCCCTACATTAGCCAAAATACCTTTTAAAGAATGGGCACAGTCAAAAGCCTCTTTCGTCTTGTTCTGTTCTATCAATTTTCCAAGTTCATCAAATGCCTCGTCTTTTATTACCTGTTCAAAACATTCATAATAAAACTGTTCATCATCAAGAAAACGCTGCATTACCTCTTTTTTATCAAATCCATACTCTGTTATTTTATCAAAAAATTCTGTCATTGGGATATCCCTTTCTTTAAAATGTTAAATATTTGCACTTATCTCCCTGCATTCATGAAGCATTGCCATTTTAAGCTCGTACATTGCAGGAGACATATCCACATAATGTGTATGTGGATTTTCAAATCGCTGTTCTTCTTCCCATATTTCGCCACCAAGCTGGCTTCTGACATAAGATGCCACATCATTTAACCCAGGCACATTATATACAAGCTTTCCATCCTTAAAAATCTGTGTGGCGAGCTCTTTTACAGTACAGTTTTCAAAAAATCTGTTTTTCCACGGTTTTTTCGGGTCTACATATCTGTACGGTGATGAAAAATCAACTTTCTCATCAGCAAGAGCTATCAAATCTGCTATTGCTTTTCCTTCCTCATCATATACACGATACACTCTCTTTAATCCCGGATTAGTTATCTTCTCTTCATTCTCTGACACTTTTATCTTAGGTATAAATTCTTTATCTTTCTCAACTGCACATAACTTATATACAGCTCCAAACACAGGCTCTGACCTTGATGTTATAAGCCTCTCACCAACACCAAAACTGTCTATGCATGCGCCCTGATTTAAAAGAGACTGGATAGTATATTCATCAAGACTGTTAGACGCAACTATCATGCAGTCTGAAAGTCCTGCCTCGTCAAGGATTTTGCGGCATTTCTTTGAAAGATACGCCAAATCGCCACTGTCTATTCGAACACCCTTAAGACGTTTTCCAAGCGGCTTTAAAATATCCTCTGCTGTTCTTATCGCATTCTTTATTCCACTGTTAAGAACATCATAAGTATCTATAAGAAGTACACAACTGTCCGGATAAACTTCTGCATATTTACAAAACGCTGTGTACTCATCTTCAAATCTCATTACCCAGCTATGTGCCATTGTTCCACTGACAGGTATGCCTAACATCTGTCCTGCAAGAACTGTCGCTGTACTTGCAGCGCCTCCGATAAATGCTGCTCTTGCACCATACACGGCTGCATCTATATTATGTGCTCTTCTCGCTCCAAAATCAGACACTGCTCTGCCATCAGCAGAGCGCACTATTCTTCTTGCTTTTGTCGCAACAAGAGACTGATGATTAAATTCAAGTAATATTGCTGTCTCTATAAGTTGTGCATCTATAACCGGTGCAACTACGGTAATTACCGGTTCATTCGGATACATAATCGTTCCTTCAGGAAATGCATACATATCCCCTTTAAAAGAAAAGTCTTTCAAATATAAAAGAAATTCTTCGGAAAATAATTTAAGACTTCTGAAATATTCTATATCTGCTTCTGAAAAATGGAGCTCCTGTATAAATTCTATTATCTGTTCAAGGCCTGCAAAAATTGCGAATCCTCCCTGGTCAGGATTTTTGCGGTAAAAAACATCAAATGCAACTTTCTGCATATAATTACCATCACAAAAATATCCATTGCTCATTGTCATCTCATATAAATCCATAACCATAGAAAGATTTCTTGCATCACACTGTCTCATAAAATCAACCCACTTCCTTTTAGCTATTACTTATTATATCAGATTAATTTATTGTTGCAATATTTTCACTAAAAAGAATACCATAATTTCCATTTATTATACCAGAAATTAAGCAGGCTGTTCACAAGTCTATACTGTCATATGATTTGATTTACGCGGGCAGCACGCATAAATCCGTACCAGCTTAAGACCTTACCGGCTACTACTACAGCAGTTTCTCAAAGCTATCAATTACTACAGGTTTAGAATAATAATATCCCTGATAAAATGTTGCATTATACTTGTCAAGATAATTACACAAAAACTCATCTTCCACACCCTCAATGCAGGTCTTTACGCCTATACCATTTGCACATTCTACCATGTGATGAACTAATGTCTGATTAAGCGGCTTGTCATGTATCCCCTTTACAAAAGACATGTCTATCTTAAGCTCATCTATTGGAAGCTTTAACAGCAATGCAAGAGATGCCGTACCCGTGCCAAAATCATCTAATGCAATTTTAATTCCCAGGCTTCTGAAATAATTCATTTCATCTTTCAGGAATTCACTGTCTAAATCGCGGCATCTCTCTGTAAGTTCCAGACATAAGTCCTGCGGTGGGAATTTTGTCTGCTCCAATATCTGATTTACTGACTCCCTGAATTCAGGTCTTTCAAACTGTGACAGTGATATATTTACATTAACGATAAATGATGGTATCTTTTTCTTTATTCTTAATCCGTCTGTAAGTGCCTGCTTAAGTATCCAGTTTCCAAGCTCAAAAAAGCCTGGGTCTTCTTCCATCCATGGGATAAAACGATTTGGTGGAACTTCACCATACTGCTCATTTTTCCATCGAAGCAGTGCCTCCATTCCGATTATTTTCCCATTTTCCACATTAACAATAGGCTGGTATTTTAAATAAAAACCCTCACAATTTCTCTGTATACTCATGTGAATTACACTTATAAGCTCCAAATCATCTCCGTCATTGTCAATTCTTACTTCATTAAAAATCTGAAGTTCGCCATGTTTTTCATGCTTTGAGCGGTTAAGGGCATACGCCAGCGAACTTTTAACAGACTCAAATGATCCAATATATCTGTCCAAAACTACTGCACTGGCAGAAATTCTGACCGGAATTACAACACCTTTTACTTTTATATTATTTTTTATTAAGCTCTGTATTTTTTCATAAAGCTCCCTTGCGGCATTTTCATCACTGCCCTCTATACACAGCGCAAACTTGGCGCCATCAAGCCTGTACACAATGCCCTTACCCTTTATAAGTTCACGCAGAATATCCCCCATCTGACGCATCACATTATTTCCATTTGAATATCCGTATAAAAAATTAATACGGCTGAACATATTTATTCCTATTTCCATTACAATTGCAGGCTTTCTCTCAACCGTAATTTCCATAAGCTTCTGTATGAATGCATAATCGCTGTACAGATTGGTAACAGGGTCTATACTGTCAACAATTCCATGATTTAATATCGTCCCTGAAAACAAATCCGGCTCCCCATCAGTTCCCTCTAACACTGTACACTGGCATGTACACACAACATAATTTCCAAATCTGTTCTTCGCCCTGTATTCAAAATCCTGCCATTTTGTCTTCTTATTATAAACAGCATCAAAATTCTTCAAATACTGCGGCAAATCGTCCGGATGAATATATTTTTTCCATATTTCACCGGCATCATACATAAATTCTCCCGGCAGATTAAAATACTCTACCGCATCTGCTGACCATCTTGAAACATTTGTACCCATATTACACAGGAAGATGTAACTTCTCTTTGCTGTAATTGAAAATGCCTCAAATGTTCTGTCCTCTAATCCCGTCTTGTCTAATTTCATTTCCATATGCACATCTCCCTAATCTGCTTCGCTTATTCTGTCCGATATACTATTACCCTGTATGCCTGCTCGTAAATCTGTTATATATTTTTAATATATTTAACATATTTTTAGCATATTTTATATTTATTTTATCATATTAGCACAAAAAAAGCAACAAAAAACAGATTCTGACATTAATGCACATCAGAATCTGTTTTATTTTATATTATACCTGCTAACCCCTTATTTAGCAATTATAACTCTATTATGCGTAATGCTGCTTTGAGTACAAGCACTGCGTCCATTAAATCAATTGTTCCATTGCTGTTTACATCTGCTTTAATAAAATTGTCTTCTTCAATATCATTGATGCCTAATGCAGCTTCAAGAACAATCATGGTGTCATTTAAATCTACTACTCCATCTCCATTTGCATCGCCTAAGGTTATTTTTAGTTTATCTATTATCTCTGTATAACTGTCCCCACAGGTTTTACATGTATAAACTCTTTCTCCGTTTTCAGTAATTGTCGGCTCTTTTGTTATCTTCATTTCATACTGATGCTCACTTAAAGAACCGTACTCATGCCCACAGACTTCACAGACTGCCTTTTTAACACAGGTTGCGTTTCCGCCACTGCATTCTTCTGCTTCTGTCTTTTCACCGCAAATCTGACACTCCCTATAGTGTACTTCTTTTCCGTCTTTTGTTTCCTGTGTATAATCTGCGTATTTATGGCCATCATTTACTGTTATATTTAAGGTTGCTTTATTTCCTGATTTATCTGTTGCTGTTATTGTCTGTACAACATCTTGTGTCTGCTGTGGCAAAACTGCATATCCAGATGCATCTGGTGTTACTTCTTTGCCATTTATTTCTACTTTGTCAAGATTGTCATCACTGACCTGTACATATATTTTTCCACAGTATGTTTTGTCTGCTTCTGCTCCTGTTATTACAGGCGCTTTACCGTCAATTATCATTCCATCTGTAGAAATATATGTTATGTTTCCTGCCTTATCAACTATTTTTGCATATACAACCGAATTATTTTCAGCAATATCAAATGTATCACTGTATTCTGTCCATACTACTGATGCATCTGTGACATCTATTGCATCGGCTGTGACACAGTATGATATGCTTTCCACTCCCCAATTGTCTTCTGCACTGATTGACACTTTCTGTGTGTCTTTAAAGAAAATTCCAAATGTTATTTTATTTAATAATTCTTTCCATTCATTTGTATTTACTTTAATCGTTCCTGTCGGAAATTCATTATCGGCTTTTAGTTCTCCGTATTCTCTTCCACAGGTTGCACACACTGCTTTCTTCTCAAAGGTTGCGCTGCCGCCACTGCATTCTTCTGCTTCTGTCGGAGTTGCGCACACTTCACATTTTTTATAGTGTACTTCCTTTCCGTCCTTTACTTCCTGCAGATAGTCATCTCCATAACTGTGTCCGGGAGCAGGAATTGTTTCAAGTTCTGTCTTTCCACATTTGTAGCACATATGTTCTACAACTTTATCTACAGTACAACTTCCCTCTGTTACTACTGTGCTATATGATTCTGAATCAAAATCATGTTCTTCATGATAAAATGCATCAAGAATAATTTTAAGGTCATGCATCATTGCACTGCCATTAATACTCAGTCTTACCGGTTTTCCAAAACCTTCTGTAGTAACTGTGTAATCTGTTCCAAGCTTTAATACGTGAGTTCCTTTCTCATCTTCATAATAAATATGAGCGGCAGCAAGTGCAGGTGTATGCCATTCTTCTGTTCCTATACAATATTTTTCACTGACAAGATTTAAATCTACAACATATGGCGTACCTTTTGTAAGTTTTATTGTTGTCTCCTGTGGTTCTTCAAAACCTGTATGCTCAAGCCAGTTTAAAATAACAAATTTCGGTATAAGATTAAATACTGCAAAATATGCTGTATTTTCAGTTGCCAGAGGTGCTTCATCTTCCCATTCTGCAGTGCTGCTCCCTGCTGATTTTGCCCAGCCTGCAAACTCGCAGTCATAATCTTCTACATTCATAGTTGGTGTCTGTTTTGTGTATGAAAGCTGCTCACCATAATAAAACTGATTTGAATCAAGCACTGTATTACCATCATTGCTTAAAAAATATACCGTATATCTATCCCTTGTATAATATAATTTAAGTTCAAGTGAATTATCAGCGGCAACCGTACCACTCACATTAGAAGCACCATCATCAAATGTAAATCCTTCCTTAGCATAATCATCCGGATTTGCTGAAACCTCTTCATCTGTCATACCATTAAAAATGGTCTCTTCACTTGAATATGTTCCATCTATATTCTGATAATATCTTATAACTTTATATGCTGTATCATCATTTGCACTCCAGTTTGCATTATATACCTTCTCACCTGTGCTGTTTTTATCAATAGTTATTGTCTTCTGAGGAATATTCCCGTTTGAACCCGTCCAGCCGCTGAATGTATATCCCTGTTTTACCGGCTGACTGTCTATTGTGACACTTGCTTCATAATTATAAACCGCAACAGGACTGTTATCTTCTGAAAAACTTCCACCGTCGAGATTATATGTTATAGGATAATCAATAAGTTCCCAGTTTGCAGTAAACGAAAGATTTTTCTGCACTGCTGTGCTGAATATATATTCGGTCTGAGGAATATCTCCATTTGAACCCGTCCAGCCTAAAAATTTATAACCTGTTTTTGAAGCTGCAATGATTGTCATATCAACAGCACCCTCTGAATCGGAGTAACTGAATGTATATCTGTTTTTCGAAGAATTAACTCCTCCGTTAAGATTATAACTTATTGTATAATCTGTAGTTCCACCGAGTTGTTTTACAACGCCTGTTCCCGGAATAGTTTTTATTCTCTCTGCACAACCATCACTTACTGTGCTGTCATAATAAATCACACCATTGTTTGTAAAACCGGTAAGATTTATATTTTTTCCACCTCTTAAATATAATGTTCCTTCATTGGTAAATGAACAGCCTGAATTAGTAGACCATGAATTATAATTTATATCTGCAGTTCCATAGTTTATAAATTCAGAACAACTGCCACCCAAAGTAAAAAATTCATTTGGGGAATTAAATGTAAATTTTCCATTATTTATGAATTTAAAATCACTCAGCGTAAAACCTCCACTGTTAACATTTACCGTACCATTGTTAGTAAACACTAACTGTGGTGATGCAGATGTATCCAAATTATAAATATATGCATCATCATAATTTACGGTCCGCCCTTCGTTAATCGTCGTATCAGACATTACCCAGCTTGCCGCAAAGACCTCCTGACCTGACATGGGACTTAACACTGTAATAACTGTCAACACAATTGAACACATGGCAGCAATAATATGCTTCTTCTCTCCTTTCATATTTTTCCTCCTTTCAAAATTTAATGGCTTATTGCACACATAAATCTAAATCAAAAACTTCCCATTTTTCAATTTCAAGCAATTTAAATTGCACTTTTAAATTAAACAATTTTTACAGAAAAAACAATACTAATAGCACAGAACGCAAATAAACAGCATGAAACAACATATCAGGGCAGACTGTTCCTTAAACACGCTGCACCGTAACCTAACTGGGCGTTTGGCCACACAAAATTTCCCGGAAGTTTTCTTGCACCTTTTATGAGCTTAGCTTTTATTTTTTCACCATAAAGATAATCATCTTTTCCCTGTACTATGCCATACTGCATCATTAAACATGCCATTCCCGTAATTACCGGAGTTGCAAATGAAGTTCCGCTGTAAAGCGAATACCCTCCACCAACAGAGGTCGACATAATATTTACCCCAGGTGCTGCAATATCAGGTTTTTGAAGACTTTTATTATTAACAACTCTTCCGCGCCCTGAAAAATCGGCATATGAATCGGTCTCTCCATTATAAGCCGCAACTGTAATTACCCTCGATGCCGCTGCCGGAACAGTAAATGTATTCTCCGCTGCCGGCCTTAAAAATTCCGTCACAGAAGACAGCCCCTCATTTACCGGAAGCCATAAATTATAATCACCCACAACTATATTCTGACCTATTATCTCAAATGCCCATATTCCCTCATTTATAAACATGTTATCCGGAATAAAATCAACATAAATTTCCTGATTTATTGTATATGGTTTTGGTTCACCATAATATACAAGTATTTCTACATTACCTAAGTTAAATCTCTGGCTTTCGTTTTTTTGATAAAATGTTATCCTGTTCCCTGACGGGTCAATCAAATATATTTCAAAATCATCTGCGTAATTTTTCCACAACTGTACATTTAATTTTGATTCGTACGGTCCTACTATAAATTCAGCTCTCTGTCTTACACCTTTTTGTGCTTTTCCATAAAAATGACCTGCTCTTGCCCCCTCATTTCCGGTTCCGACACATATTACATTTTTCCATACTGATGAAGCCTGGTTAAGAAATGCTTCAAGCAATGAATTGCCATCATGTGAACCATAATTATTGCCAAAACTTATATTGACTGCAACCGGGAGATTTAACTGCATTGCTTTATTGATACAGTAATTTACTGCAAGCATAAGCTCTGTCGTTCTTGGAAATGAATTTGTA